>JACPMU010000085.1 GCA_016185865.1 Candidatus Woesearchaeota archaeon
GTTTTGAGTGTATGTTTTTTGGTTATTTTTTAGATAAGCGCCGAGAATTTTTTTTGAATTAATTTTTGTTGCTAATTCACAAGCTTCGTAATCATCATCTAAACTTATTATTAAATCATAATTTTTATTTTTAAATTCATTTTTTGTGTTTTTTTCAATTAAATAAACATTGTCAATAAAATTATTATTCTTTAAAAAATCAAAAGATTCCTTTTTTGTGACCCAGTCTATTCTGCAATTCTTATACTTGAATTTCAGTCCAGTAATTATAGATGTTGTCCTGATGACATCTCCAATTGCTCCGAGCTTTATTATCAGTATTTTCATTAGATTGAATAATTCAGCACCTATTTTAAATCTTTTTCTTTGCTTATATAGTTGAGTGTTAAGTATTATGTGAGTGCTTACAGAAAGAATATGACAGATATTCATATCTCCACCACAACTTTCCTCTCTTTTTCATTAACTTCTTTTATTGTTTTGTGGTTCTTTAATTTCTCCTTGATCTCTTTCCATGAGTGCTTTTTCGATGCCTTGTTGAGCTCGTCAAGAATTTCTTTTATAAGCTGATAATGTTGGTAAATAAGCTCGCCTTTCTGCCTTGATTCGTGCTCCTCTTTCCTTAGCTGCTCGATTGTCTGCTTCTGGTTTTCAATTATCCTCTGCAATTCCTTCAGTTTACTGTCAAAAGCGCTCTCTTTGGCTTCTTTGAATTGAGAGAAAAAATAAGACGCAGCTTCGCCGAACGATGGAAACGATTTTTTATCATTGTTTTTATAAAATTCAAAATCAAATGGAATTACATCAATTACATCATTCTTTTCATCAAAAACAGCAAAAGCGTCTATTTTTTTATTTGTTATTTTTTTGATTGAGTTTGTGATTAATTTTATTTCTTTTTCACCAATGTTTTTTGGATTAGCGTTTTTATCTATATTGGATATCAGGCAAACCTCTTCTGAATACAGGCCTCCTAATCCCAGCTCTGTTGCCAAGGATGTTACAAGCGAGTCTTTTTTGGAGTTTTTTAACAGAAGCGCTAAGCCCTCTTCCTTCAAATCAAACAGATTATAGCCCATAACAGGGTAAACATACTTCAGCCTTGGCTTTATGCTTCTTTCCCTGAAATCATGGTGCTCAAGGGCATTCATGATCACATCATGCCCGTCGCAGAGGATTGCATTTCCCTTTCCGAAAAACTCGATATAAAGGAATTTCTTTTCTTCCTTGGACTTGAACGTTAATTTCAGTATTCTTTCAGGCTCTATCTGCCCTATCTCTGTTAAAAAATACCCGTCAATGTGCTTCCTTAAAAACTGCCCAAACCCAAGGATTTCCTCATAAGGCTCTTTTTCCTCTGCGATGAATATGGATTTTCCTATGCCGATCCTCAAAAGTCTTTTCCCGAGATTGGTCTTGTAAAGGCTGAAAACAATAAGCTCCTTCTCAGGCTGGTAAATCTTGTCTATTCTTGAGTCTTTCAGAATCTGCAATTCCTTTACCAGATAGTGCAGGTCTATTGATGACAGCTGCTTTTTCATGCCTTCTCCAGAATCACTAAATCAGAATTTTTTATATTTTTAAATATTTTTGCATCTTCTTTAATCCTCCCAAAAACATTGACTTTTGATGCTGCTCTTATTTCATTTCCTTTGGATGCTGGCGTCTTGCCCCAGAATATGCAGAAGCAGCTTCCCTCAGGCCAATAGGCAATATCCCCTTCTGAAACAATTTCTTTTGCATCATTTTCTAAGTCAAGATTTACAGGAATCACCAAATAAATCTCGTCTCCCCACCTGTTTGCAGAGCCTTCTATCGGCAGCACTTCATATATTGCTCTTGCTGTTGGCGTATTTTTCAATTCTGCAACAGCAGAAACATTTCCAGAAGTAATTTTTATTTTCATTTTAATGTATGAGTAGGCGAGATGTCGCGATATGGCAGAAAAGCGACATAGAGCACTAGATATTGTTGCGAAGCAACGGATTAAAATTGCGTATTATTCGAATGTTTATTAATTTTAAATTTCTTCATTCTCTATTTTGACAGCTTTCTGCTTAATCCATCTGTCTATCCTGTCCATGCCCCTTTCAATCTCGTGTATGGAGGTTGCATAGCTTAATCTTACGTGCCTGTCGCTTCCAAAGGCAATTCCGGGAACAACAGCAACTAATGCTTCATCAAGCAGCCTGGATGAAAATTCCATGGAAGACATTCCTGTTTCGCTTACATCCGGAAAAGCGTAAAACGCGCCTTCAGGCTCAACGCAGCTAATCCCGCTGACCCCATTCAGCCTTTTATGGATGAATCTTCTTCTTTCATCAAAGGCTTGCACCATCTGTTTCACAGAATCCTGGGGCCCATTTAATGCCTCCAATGCAGCATACTGCGCAATGCTTGTCGGGTTGCTTGTCGAGTGGCTCTGCAAATTGTCCATTGCCTTTATAATTTCTTTTGGGCCTGCTGTATATCCAATCCTCCATCCGGTCATTGCATATGTTTTTGAGACAGAATTGGACAATATCGTTAAACTCTTTATTTCCTCATTTAAAGAGCCAATGCTCAGGTGCTTCACATTCCCATAGGTGAAATGCTCATAAACTTCATCAGACAGGACATAGAAATTGTGCTCAATCGCAAGTTCAGCTATTTTTCTTATCTCATCATGGTTTGCTATTGCTCCGCTTGGATTGCTTGGAGAATTCAAAATGAGCATCTTTGTCCTTGGGGTTATTTTTTCCTCAACCATTTTTGAAGTAATCTTGAACTTGTCATCAGTCCTGCAGAAAACAGGCCTTGCTTCAGCTATCTTGATCATTTCCTCGTAGCTTACCCAGTATGGAACAGGCAATATCGCCTCATCCCCCTTGTCAAGCACAGCCATTGCAATGTTGAAAAGCGAGTGCTTGCCTCCACAGCTTATCAATACCTCAGAAGCATCGTAATCAAGTTTGTTTTCCCTTTTTAATTTGGCAGCAACAGCATTCCTAAGCTCAGGGATGCCTCCCACAGGGGTGTACCTTGTGAAATTGCTGTCAATCGCCTTCTTTGCAGCAAGCTTTATGTTTTCAGGAGTGTTAAAGTCAGGCTCCCCTGCGCCGAATATCACAACATCCTTTCCTTCTTTCTTGAGCTGCTTTGCCATTGCATCGATCGCAAGCGTGGCGCTTGGCGCGATGTTCTTCACCCTTT
Source organism: Candidatus Woesearchaeota archaeon (assembly GCA_016185865.1). Taxonomy (GTDB): domain Archaea; phylum Nanobdellota; class Nanobdellia; order Woesearchaeales; family GW2011-AR4. The sequence continues at coordinate 3,193 of JACPMU010000085.1, forward strand.
GTGCTAGCATTCAACCACCCAGCTGCCTAAGAACAGAGCTGATATTAAAACCTTTTGTAGTGTCAATCTCTATTATCTTATGTTTTTTTCTTTTAGCCTCTTCAAGGCAAACATTGAATATTTCTGTCTGGATGTTTTCCCGGATTTTGTTTTTATTGAATTTTTTTCTTTTTAATCTTTTATTGAGCTCTTTTATGTTACATTTAGTTACAATGCAAAAGTCAGCATATTTTCTTGGCAAATAATGCGAAAGGTGCGAGTCAATGATTATTCCATTGTATTTTTTAATTTTATTTTTGGCAATGTTTGTTTTTTTAAATGCCTTAATTTTGTTAATGAGAAATTTATTTAATTTTTTGATGTCGACAATCTTTGTCTTTCTCTTTCTGTCATGGCCTTCAGCAAGCTTATAGCTGCTTATAACCTTGTTCACATCCAGATAATAAAATTTCAGTCTCTTTGCCAATTTTTTAGCTATTTCTGTCTTTCCTGTTCCTGGAGTTCCTGTCACTATAATGGTTTTCATCGGGCAAGGCTAGCCATCATCATATTTAAATATTCTTAATCAATTCTTTGCTTATGCAGGAAGATATTATTTTATCAACCTCAAGAAAGCAGGAACTGATTGATATAACCGGTAAAATAAACAATATAATAAAAAAATCCGGAATAAAAAACGGCATATGCAATGTGTTTACAGTCCATGCAACAGCAGCAATAATTATAAATGAGAACTATGATCCAAACATATGCTTAGATTTATTGGATGCCTTAAATAAATTAATACCGGCAGGAATCTGGCGCCATGACAAAATTGACGGCAATGCAGATGCCCATATAAAATCAGCAATTTTGGGCCCAGGTGAGACAATACCGATAAAAAACGCCAAACTACAATTAGGCCAGTGGCAGTCCATCATGATGGCAGAGCTCGACGGCCCAAGAAGCAATAGAAAAATAATTGTAACAATTGTGGGTGATTAGAATAAACTGCGATCTGTGCGGGAAAACAGCGGAAAGCCTTGCAAAAGCGATAATTGAAGGCGTGCAGCTTGATGTCTGTGCAGACTGCGCGAAATTCGGGAAGGTAATCGCAACTGTAAAAAGGCCAAGTGCAAAAGAGCAGCATAAGCAATACATAAAGCAGCAGCAGGCAAAGGGAGAAAAGATTGAGCTTCTTGTTGAAGATTACGCTGAAATAATCAAAAAGAAGCGCGAGTCAATGGGATTGACGCAAAAAGACTTTGCAGGCAGGATAAATGAAAAAGAGATTGTAATCCGAAAGATTGAGACAGGAATTTTAAATCCTCCTCTGCCTTTGGTTAAAAAGCTTGAAAAATTTCTCGGAATAAGTCTCATTGAGCAGCACGAGGAAAGATTTGAAAGCCAAAGGAAAGATAAGAATGGTGGGTTTACTTTGGGGGATTTTATCAAGCTTAAGAAATGACTTTGTGGTAAATTTCATACTTGCATAAGTTTTTTTCTTTTTCATAAACTTTTTTGAATTTTGTAAGGATATTTTGCAGCATTTTTACATTTCCTTCGCATAAAGGGTCAATTTTGGCTGATGGGCATGGAAGATCACAATTGTTAAAAAGCACTGTATCAGCTTTGTCCTTGTCTTTGCCGATAAAACTAATCATCTGCGGAGAGGAGTACAAAAGGCCGCTTATTCTGGTGTCAGAATTAAGCGCGTACAGCGGGTTTGTAATCCACACATTGCCTCTGTCTTCTTTAATGTACTCCTGAAAGTATAAAAGTCCTTCATCATCTGCCTGCAGGCTGTAGCTGACTTCATTGAATGACTGAAAAACCATTGAAATCCAAAATAAGCATATGACATAAAACAGTGCCAAAGCAGCTTTTTTATTGCGCATTTTCTTATATATTTCCAAAAGGCAATGGGATGCAAGCAGGTACAGGAAAGGAATCACAAGAAGCATGAACCTCATTTCCTTGTGCTTGACAAAAGAAAAGATGATAATATAAATTAATGGCGACAATGACACAGCGTAAAATGCATGATTTCTTTTGAATGCAAACGGCAGAAACAAAAGCGAGATGAAAAAAAAGTTTTCTTTGAGCAGTCCTGAAAAGTAAAACCAGTATTCCCTGTACATCATCCATCCTGTTGTTTTTGTAAGATAGCTTTGGGTTTTGTAGGGCAGCAGAATATCATTATACAGATACTGATTGACCATAAGATAAATGGCAACCGGCAACAGAAACCCAAGTGCCGCATAGAACAGCCTTTTGTGAAAATCGGGTTTTTTGTAGAAATAAGCCAAAAATATAAGATAAATACCAAACAAAACAAATACCTGAAAAAATCTTGTCATGACAGCAACGCCTGAAAAGAGCCCCATCAGGAAAAATCTCTTGCTTAAAAAAAAGTAGAAAGCAAGCAGCATAAAAAAAGCAGACGGGATTTCTGTCAGCATGTTCGAGCTGAAAA
>JACPMU010000091.1 GCA_016185865.1 Candidatus Woesearchaeota archaeon
AGACATGGACAACAGCCTGAGGCATTTTATCACCAGTGCCTGAATTTTTCCATCAGTATTGACATAAAAAGGACAAACATGAATATCGATGCAAAAAAGAAGCTGAAAAACGAGAGGAACGGAATCCCGAGTATTGTGGGCCCCTTTTCCACCTGTATCAGTATTGCGGACACTATCAGCAAAGCTGCAATCAGCAATCCATAAGCAACCCTATTGCTGCTCCTGTCTATCTCCATGGAAAGCTGTTTTATGTCTGTGTCTTCAATGTCAACCTTTATGCTTCCTTTTTGTATTTTGTCAAGGGCCCTTTCCGCTTTCTCAGGAAAGCTCTCTGCAAACTTCCTGTACTTGTGCACGCTGTGGACAATATTCCTGAAGGCATAAAGGGGATTTTTTCTTCTTGCCACCAGTTTCTCGATAAACGGCTTTGTTGTATCTATAATTTTGAAATTTGGATCATAATCCATGGCTATTCCCTCAAGTGTTACTATTGTTTTTCCGAACAGGACAAAAGACGCAGGCATTTTTAGCCTGTGCCTCAATGCTATGTCAATGACTTCTTCAAGCACTCTGCTTACTTTGGCGTCTTTTATGGAAGTGCTCTGCAAAGGCTGTATTGCAAATCCAATGTCTGCTTTAAGCTGCTCGTAGTCAACATCATCGCTTTCCATGCCCATGGACATTAAAGTGTTGGTCACAAGCTCCTCATCATGCTCCACAATGCCGTAAAGCAGGTCTATGCATTTGTTCTTCAGGCTTTCATTAAAATAGCCCACAATCCCAAAGTCAACAAAGGCAATGGAGTTATTTTTCATTACAATCAGGTTGCCTGGGTGGGGGTCTGCATGAAAAATGCCATGAACAAAAACCTGGGTCAGCACAGCATCAAAGCCGTTTTTAAGTATTTGCCCAAAATTAATTTTTCTTTTTCTTATTTCCTTTATGTCGTGCAGCTCAATCCCTTCTATAAACTCCAGAGTCAGCACTTTCTCGCCTGTAAACTCGTCAAAAACCTTTGGAATGCGCACAGTCCTGCTTCCAATGAAATTTTGAGCAAATCTTTTTGCATTCCTTGCCTCCAAGCGAAAATCAAGCTCTTTTTCTGTCCATTCCCTGAACTCGCTTACAATCCTTGTGGGATTGAACCTTCTTGCCTTTTCAAGGTGCTTTTCAAGAAGATTGGCAAAATAGAACATTATCTCTATGTCGGTTTCCATTATCTTTTTTACATCAGGCCTCTGCACCTTTACAGCAACCTTATCCCCATTTTTCAGGATTGCCCTGTGCACCTGGCTTATTGAGGCGCTTGCAATCGGCTTTTTTTCAAAATGAAGAAAAAGCTGCTCTATGCTTTTTCCGAGCTCTTTTTCTATTATGGCCCTTGCCTCGTCAAATGAGAATTCAGGAACCTTGTCCTGGAGCTTTTCCAGCTCCTTGGAATATTCTTTTGGCACCAAATCAGGCCTTACGCTCAAAACCTGTCCGAATTTTATGAAAGTTGGGCCAAGCCTTTCAAGAGTTCTCCTAAGCCTTATTTCTGGCTTTATATCCTCGCTTTTTTTCAGTTTTGATTTAAGCCTTTTTGTGAGAGGTATGTACTGCCTGAGGTTTATTTTTTTCAGCAGCAAGTCAAAGCCCTCTTCAAAAAGAACTATAAGTATCTGGTTAAGCCTGTTTATGTCCCGCACCTCTTTTACTATATGGAATGGCATTCTACATTATCTCTTTTTTTGCCCAAGCCTCATAATCGCTATTTGCAGCAGCATTTAATTTTAAAATGCACGGAATTTCGTAGGAATGCATTTTTTTAACCTCATTTTCAACTTTCTTAAAATTCCTATTGCTTGTCTTTGCAATAATCACACTTTCACTGTGTTTTGCAATCTTGCTGCTCCACCAGTACATGCTCTTTATGGGAAATATGTTGGCGCATGCTATCAGCCTTTTTTTCAGCAGATGCATTGATATCTTTTCAGCTTCCTTTTCGTCCTTGCACGTTATGTAAACCAAAGTCATATAAGATTTAATAATCTTTTTATTTATTAACTTTGTTGTTTCCGACACAGAGAAAAGCCTTAGCTTTTTGAGTGTTCGGAAATTCAAGAATTGAATTTTCCGACATCTTTAAAAAACAGCAATCACTTCTTTGCCATATGTATCTTTTTTCAAATGTGCTTGGGGTGTTTGTATTTGACGAGAACTTTGAAGTAGTGGATAAGATAACATTCCAAAATCTTGGAGATTATCAAAATAAGGATAAATCCATTGAAACAGTAAAAAATAAGCATAAAGCTCTGGAAGAGCCGGATGAAAGGTCCTTGACAAAAATACTGCTTTATTTTAAAAAAAATAGGTTATTCAGCGATTTTTACAGCAGAAACCTTCAAATAACAAAATCTGATGTCAGGAATTCAGCAACAGATGACATTCTACTGATCCAGTCTATAAATCTTATTGATGATCTTGAAAAAGTAATAAACCTTCTTGCAAAAAGGCTGAGGGAATGGTACGGGCTCTACAATCCTGAATTTTCGATGGCAACAGAAAGCCATGAAAGGTTTGTTGAGGAAATTCTTGAAAATGAAAAATCTGAACTGCTCGGTAAAATCCAGGTTAAGCCTGAAGAATCCATCGGAGCAGAACTTGGGCAGGATGATCTGGAGCCGATAAGGGCATTTACAAGCCAAGTCCATGGCCTGTACCAATTGAGAAAATCCCAGATTGGCTACATCTCGGCATTAATGGATGGATTATGCCCGAATACAAAGGCTGTTTGCGGCGTTTTAACAGGCGCAATGCTGATAGAGCATGCCGGAAGCTTGAAAAGATTAAGCGAGATGCCTGCCTCAACAATCCAGATTCTGGGTGCTGAAAAGGCATTGTTCAGGCACATGAAAACAGGCGCAAGGCCGCCAAGGCACGGCATTATAGTGCACCACCCGCTGATAGCCAAATCTCCCGAGAGAATGCACGGCAAAATTGCAAGGGCGCTTGCAGACAAGATATCCATAGCATCAAAAGTTGACTATTTCAATGGCAAATTCATTGGCGACAAATTAAAAAAAGAACTGGAGGATAAATTTAACGATGTAAAATGAAAAACGTTTACGGCGAAAAGCTTGTAGCTGAAAACGGTGTTGAGTACAGGGAATGGGATGCCTTCAAGAGCAAGCTCGCTGCCTGCATCCTGAAAGGCAGCCTTAATATCGGCATAAGAAAAAATGATGCTGTCCTGTATCTTGGCTCCGCATCTGGCACAACCATAAGCCACGTTTCCGATATTGTTGGAAATGATGGGTTTGTCTTTGCTGTTGACATTGCTCCAAGGGTAATGCGCGACTTGATTTTTTTGTGCTATAAAAGGAAGAATATTGCTCCAATTTTGGCAGACGCAAACAAAATTGATAATTTAAAGGAAAGAATATCTGCAGTTGATGTCCTATACCAGGATGTTGCCCAGAAAAGCCAGATTGAAATTTTCTTGAAAAATGCAAATTTGTTTTTGAAGAATGGCGGATACGCTTTGCTGGCTGTCAAGGCAAGAAGCATTGACGTTACAAGGCAGCCAAAGCAGATTTTCAGGGAAGTAAAAGAAAAGCTGGAGAAAGCATTGACAATAATAGATTACAGGGAGCTCGAGCCTTACCAAAAGGACCATGCAATGTTTATCTGCAAGAAACAGTAACCTTTAAATAACTGCATTCCAAAGAAAACTGGCATGAAAAAGGGAATTTTTGTATTTTTATTATTACTGTCAATTTTATCTGCATACCTTGTTTTTTCCCACGAAGGCGAAGAAGACGAATATGCTTTAGACCATTCTGAGCTTTATCCATTAAGCCAATTAACCGCTGCTGGCTATGGCTCTCTTGCTTTTGGCATTTTGATTGTTATAATCCTGTTATTCCACAAGACAATGAAGAATGAAGCCAAGAAAATTGTCTATTTTTTAATAATAAGTGTGGTTTTTCTTGTAACCATATATCTTGTCCTGACAACGCTTCATCTTAATTTGGTTTCATTGACAAAGGGGCCTGTGCACTGGCATGCTGACTTTGAAATATGGGTTTGCAACAGGGAACTATTTGTTGCAGAGCCAAAAAGCTTTTTGTCAAACAAGCAAGGCGTTGATTTAATGCATGCCCACAATGACAACAGGATACATGTAGAAGGGGTTATCTTAGACAAAAAGCAGGCAAGCTTAGGAGCTTTTTTCTATGCAATTGGAGGCTCTGTCTCAAGCGACGGAATAAAAGTCCCGACAGATGAAGGCTTAGTTTCTGTTCATGACGGCGACAAATGCAATGAGCAGCCTGCAAAGCTTTATGTTTTTGTAAATGGAAAATTAATTGAAAACCCATCAGATTATGCTATTTCACAATATGAAAAAGTGCCTCCTGGCGACAGGATAAAGTTTGTTTTTACCGAAAAACCAATTGAAGAAATTGATCCGAACATAAGCTAAAATGGCAGTACAAGCTTATTTACCAACTTTAGGAACTGTAGTTGCAACAGCATTAATAGATTCAATCAACCCTTGCGCCATAGGAGTCTTAATACTGCTGATCTCTATAATGATAGCCTTTAAGACAAAAAAAGAAATGCTTTTCTATGGATTTGTGTATGTATTTGCGGTTTTTGTCACCTATGTTTTAGCGGGCTTTGGCATATTGTATTTTTTAAGCTCAGTGCCTTTGTTTATCAGCGAATACATCTCAATCATAGTTGGCTCGTTGATTATTATTGCAGGGCTTATTGAAATAAAGGATTTCTTTTGGTACGGCCAGGGAATAACCTTGGCAATTCCTCCGGAAAGGGCAAAGCAGATTCATGAAATGACAAAAAAAATCACGCTGCCGGGGGTCATCTTCCTTGGGATTTTTGTTGCAGGCGTTGAACTGCCGTGCACAGGAGCCCCTTACCTTGCGATTCTGCTCTTGCTATCGCAAAATTTTAATTTTGCGGCGTTTTTAATGCTTATCTTATACAATATAATATTCGTGCTGCCCTTGGTTGTTATCTTGCTGATGGTTAATTTCGGCTTTAAAATTCAGAACATAAAGAGGTGGAAGCAGAACAACCGCACATATATGAGGCTTGCTACAGGAGTTGTTTTAATACTGCTTGGATGGCTGCTTATTTTGATAGCAAACGGCACGATAACATTTAACTAAGATGAAAAATTAATATTGACTAAAAATGAAAAGGAAAAAAACAAAGAAAAATATAATAAAAAGAACAAAAGACAAAACAGTATTGCAAATAGTCAAGAGAAGAGGGCATGCAGAGCTTTATGACGAGAGAAAAGTTTACGGCTCCTGCTTTTTTGCCTGCAGGAATGCTCATCTGAGCGAAAAAGAAGCAGAGGAAATATGCAAAAGAGTGTCTGCCGCAGTGACAAAATGGATAAAAACAAAGAAAGTCGTGTCCTCAAATGACATTTTTAAGATTTTAATACAAGAACTAAAGAAGCACAATGAAGATGCTGCATTTTTGTATGAAACCCACAGGGATATTTCGTAAATCATAATCAATAAATTTAAATATCAAACATAAAATTAAAAAATATCAAAAACTCCTCTAAAAAGGTGATTTTAAAATGGCAAAGAAAAAAGCGAAAAAATCAGGCAAAAAGAAAGCAGCAAAACCAATGGGCAAGAAGAAGAATGTATGCGAGTTCTGCTGATTTTTTGGATTGTCAAGATTTATAAACAAGCTGGTTTTATTAATTTGTATGCCGTCAAGAATGGAAAAGGCGCGCCAGGCCTACTATTCAAGAAACATAGGGCTTGCTCAGCAGGCGCACAAGGATGAATTGATAAGGAAGGCACGAAAGGGAGAGGTATTTGGCGCAGCAAAGGAGCAGTATCTTGCCGAGTTTGTGTATGGCGCAATAGACGGCACAGTCACAACATTTGCAGTTGTAGCAGGCGCAACAGGCGCTTCACTGTCCTCAGTTATTGTCATAATTCTTGGCTTTGCAAACCTTATTGCTGACGGGTTTTCAATGGCAGTGGGAAATTTCCTAAGCGAGAAAACCCAAAGGGATTTGATAGCAAGGGAAAGGAAAAGGGAGGAATGGGAGATAAGGGCTGTGCCAGCAGGAGAGAGAGAAGAAATAAGGGAAATATTCAGGAGAAAGGGCTTCAGGGGAAAAGACCTGGATAAAGCAGTCAAGATTGTAACATCAAATAAAAAAGTCTGGGTTGACACAATGATGGCAGAAGAGCTTGGCCTTCTCGAGAGCCCTAAAACGCCCTTGAAGACAGCCATGGCAACCTATTTTGGATTCATACTAATTGGCATTATTCCCCTGCTTGCTTATGTGTTTTCATACTTTGCCACTTTTTTCCAGCGAAACACCTTTGCAATTGCTGTTGTCATGACCCTTGTTGCATTGTTTGCAGTAGGTGCCATAAAAAGCTATGTAACAAGAGCAAATCTTTTGAAGTCTGTTTTTGAGACTGTTTTTATAGGAGGGGCGGCAGCAGCAATTTCCTATTATATCGGGTTTTTGCTCAAGCTTATTGTAGGCTGAGCTTTTCTCCTAAAACCCTGAATAATCCTTTATGAACGCAAAAAAGCTCAATTTTGCCCTTTTTCTGAAAAAATAAGTTTAATAAGCCCAAGGTTTTCATGCCAAATTATATATAAAATCTGATATTGGAGGTGGAAATATGAGGAAAATAATCGTGTTGTTATTGGTAAGTATATTTTTGATAAGTGCATGCGCGCAGCAAAAACCAGCGGAGACATCAGAAGACTTAATCGGGCAGGGAACGCCTGTGCAGCAGCAAATGCCATCAGGCAACAGCCAGGTTGAAGAAAAGATAGTTGGGGAAGAAGCAACATCAGCAACGCAAGCGCCAACGCAAACACCACAATCAGCAGAAGTCAGGGAATTCAGAATGACAGCAAAGCAATTCCAATTCGAGCCGTCAACAATTGAAGTCAACAAGGGAGATAGGATAAGACTACTTGTAACAAGCATGGACGTGCCTCATGGAATTTCAATTCCGGAATACGGCATCAATGAAAGGCTTGATCCTGGAAAAGAAGTGACAATAGAGTTCACAGCAGACAAACAAGGCACATTCACAGCATTCTGCTCTGTGTTCTGCGGCTCCGGGCATAGCAGCATGAAAGGAAAGATTGTTGTGAAATAACTTATTTTATTTTTTATTTAATTTTATTGAAATTAAAACCATGAAAAATTTCAAAAAGATAAAAACCACATTATTTATTATTTTATTTTTTATTTTGTTTATCAATGCATGTGCAAAACCGCAAACACAACAACAAACTATTCAAAAAACTATACAAACTGTATCTTCAGAAGACGTTTCTGCATTAACCCCAGAGCAAGTTGTAATTCTTTATTTCCAAGCATGGAATGATGAGCAGTACAATGTAATGTATTCCTTGATTTCCGACGGGTTCAAGCAGATTGAGCCAACTGCAAAGACATTTGAAGATTTCAAAGCAAATATGGAAAAATTCTATGACACTGCCTTAGGCGTCAGAGTTCTTGAGGCAAAAGAATCTTACAAAACAGATAAAGAAGCTGGGGTTGATTACAAGATAGAAATAAC
>JACPMU010000088.1 GCA_016185865.1 Candidatus Woesearchaeota archaeon
CTAATCGCAGACCTGCAGATTCATTCAAGATTTTCAAGGGCGACAAGCCCGAGCATTAACCTTGCAAATCTTGAGAAATATGCCAAACTGAAAGGGATCAATCTTCTTGGCACAGGAGATTTTACGCATCCAAAATGGCTCGCTGAACTGAAAAACGAGTTGAAGGAAGACGGCTCGGGAATTTTGACAAGCAAATCAGATTTTCATTTTGTCTTGCAGGGGGAAATTTCAAATATCTATACACAAGACGGAAAAGGAAGAAGAGTCCATAATCTATTGCTTGCAAGAAACTTTGAGATTGTTGAGCAGATAAATGCCGCTTTGCTGAAAAAAGGCCGCTTGGATTATGACGGAAGGCCGATGTTTGGATTCTCATGCGTTGAATTAGTGGAGATGATGAAGGAGATTGATGACAATATTGAGATAATCCCGGCTCATGCATGGACTCCCTGGTACGGAATATTCGGCAGCATGACGGGGTTTGATTCTGTTGAAGACTGCTTTAAGGAGTATGCCCATAAAATTCATGCAATTGAAACGGGATTGAGCTCGGACCCTGCAATGAACTGGAGAATTTCCCCGCTTGACAAGTACACCTTGCTCAGCAGCTCTGATGCCCATTCATTCTGGCCATGGCGCCTTGGCAGGGAAGCAAATGTTTTTGACATTGGATTGAGATATGATGATTTGCTGCAGGCAATAAGAAATAAAAAAGGCTTTGCTGAGACAATCGAAATGTGGCCGCATGAGGGCAAATACCATTACACAGGCCACAGGAACTGCGATGTCTGCCTTTCTCCAAAAGAGTCGCTTAAAATAAAAAACATCTGCCCGAAATGCAGAAGGCCTTTGACTGTTGGGGTTGCACAGAGAGTTGAGCAGCTTGCAGACAGGGAAGAGGGATTTGTGCCTGAAAATGCAGTTCCATTCAGGAATCTGATCCCACTGTCGGAAGTGATTGCAGGCACCATTGGAGAAAAAGTTGAGTCAAGAAAAACATGGGAAGAATATTACAAAATTGTAAATGAATTTGGTAATGAGTTTAACGTTTTGCTGGAAGCAGAGGAAAACAAACTAAAAAAAATAACATCAGAAAAAATTGCTGAAAATATAATGAGAAACAGAGAGCAAAAAATTCCCTTCAAGCCAGGGTATGATGGTGTGTATGGAGTTCCGATTTTTGATGAGAGAGAAATAAAAGAAGAAAAAACCCTGCCAAAAATAAAGCAAACTGGATTGGAAGAGTTTATTTAAAAAACATCAATAATATTTAAATACTCAACTTTAAAACTAATATGGGGTGTGGTTTCAGCTACAGATTATGTAGCAGATGTCATTTTCGAATGAAACTGGGTGATATACTATTCAAAGTGCTTGTATTTACGATAGTTCTATTAATAATTAGTACAATCTCTTTATATCAAATACTAAACAAAAAACTTGCATTACTCAAGCAAGATTCAAAAGTGCTGGAAGAGAATTTTAAGGCTCTGAAGAAAAACTATGAGCTTTTAGTCAGGGAAAACCAAGAATTAAGAGACTCAAATGCAAAATTAAAGCAGGAATCAATATCATTAAGCAGCACCATGAAAAGCACAAAGCTTGAAGTTGAGCAAACAATAGAAAAGCTGAACGATTTTGAAACTATAGTTAAAAATTCCATCCAATGGTTTAAGGAAAACGCAAACATTGGAAATTTCTCTGATTATGGCAAAATAAAAGAACAGCTTAACAAATGTATTGAATTTAAAGATAATTGTGAGATTGATTTAAAATGTATATACAAAATCAATAAAGAGAACAATATAAGATACACTGATGATGAAAGTGCAATAGGCAAACAAGATTTCTTAAAGGATTTGAAGCTGATTCATCAGCAGTATGGCGGCGATTGTGAGGATTTTTCGCTTCTTTACAAAGCGGAATTTAATTACCTGCTAGATAAATGTATGGTAAATTATACAAGGGAGCAGATATATAGTATAGCTTTTGAGCCTAAAACAGAAAAACTTTTAAAGATAGATAAAGATTATATGTACATAATTTGCGGCACTTTTGATCCAAAGGAAGTTATTGGTAATGTAGCAGGACATTGTTTAAACGCACTCACAAAAAAGCCGATAAAAAGTTCAAGTGACATATATCGACAAATAGTAGAGAGTGTGATGGTTGAACCTCAAATAGGGGAATTTTATGGATATATGAACTCAACAGACCATATCAATATTTTTAATGACAACTCTGTGCCTGATACACTATATTATATTGATTTTGTGATTACAGATGACGATTTGTATATCTATGATTCATACGCGGAAAAAGTGGAATGGAAAGGCTATCATGATTTTCTTGAAGAATCAAATCAAATAAAAGGTTCGATGGGAAAATGAAATGCAAATATTTACTTATTTTTGTGCTAATTTTGTTAGCATCTTGTAATCGGCAAGTAGCCTCAACCCAGTGCGATGCACCTATGATTAAGGTTGGAAGCGAGTGCTGTACGGACTCAAATAAAAATAACCTATGTGATGACTTAGAGTTGAAAAATGATACAAAAACTAAGGAAAGTCCAATAACGGGTCAAGTCATTAAAGATGATAAGCCAGAATATCCTAAACTTTCAGAAATTCAATCAGATATAAATAAAACATATTATCCTCTCAAAAGATACGTCTTCAATAACACAGATGAATATAACTTAACAGGGGTCTGGAATATTTTTAATGTGAGCGGGGCAGACAGATTCTATATTCTAACTATGAAAAAGGAGCATAATTACCTGGATAATGAAAAGAACTTTAGCAATTTTATACAAAGAATGTATGATTTGAGGGTCAAGAATAATGAAGTGTGGGGTCAATCCTATATAGATTCTGCCCAGCAAACCTATTATGATTGGGAAGATGTTATATACCGATACGATCATAATCTTATAAAAATAAATATTTTAGGAAAGCCTGCATTTTTGGAGAAACATTATGAAATATTTGACCAAAAAGGGCTCCTCAAGGATTTCTGGCTTGAGTACAGGATTAATATATGGTGCACACCAGAATCGGTTGTCTTAATTTATCCTTCAGACAAATTTTGGTTTATTTACACAATAGGCAGCTTTGTTGAAACTGAACTGAAATATGTTAACGGATTGCTAAAGAAAGAAAATGAGAATATGTATGAAGATGCTGAAAAGATAATGAGGTTATGCAATAGCAATCCTGAATATTTGAAATTTTCTTCAAATGAAATAGTATTTTATGGTATGGATAGTTTTCATCCTACTGAAATAAAAATTAAAGCTGGAGAAAATATAAGGTTGCATAATGAGAATGACTACAACAACGCAGAGATTTTCACTTTCATAAGACAAGAACCTTACAAGATTTTTATTAGTGGAGAAATAAACTACACTACCTACACAGACATTCAGATAAATGAAACTGGAAACTACACTTTTTTTGCACCTCAATATGCTGGAAGGGCGTCTGTGATAGTTAGATAATATTCATAATTGATTGATTGGATTAATTTGAACTTTTCTTTAGAAAAATAAAGGGTCAGCAATAATTGCCAACCCTAAGTCCCCGCGGCCGGATTTGAACCAGCGACCTCCCGGGAGCTATGCTGCATTTACTTCATTCTTTGCGAAATGCAATGTCGGTAAAGTGATTGCTCTACAGCCGAGCGCTCCATTCCCCAGCAAGCCAATTTTTTAAAATTGGCAGCTTCCAGGTTGAGCTACGCGGGGATTATAAGACTAAATTAAATCTTGATTTATAAATATTGTGTAGCAAAATAAGAAAAAATACCTTATCTGTTCTTGCTCAGTGTTATCTCAATTGTTGAAACCCTTACATCCCTTCCTTCATTGCTCCTGAAGCCTTCTGAATCAACCTTTATGTCTTTAATAGCAACTGCATTGTCTAAAAATCTTTTTGCAGCCACCTCTGCAACATCAACAGCCCTTGATATGAACTTGCCTCTTGCCTTTATTATGACATCATCAGCGTTTTTGGTTGTGAACTGCATCACAACTCCAGTTACATAATTCATGAACGGCTTTCCGCCTATGAAAATGCTGTTGTCATTCATTTTGCTTCTGTCATCAAACTGCGTTGTAGTTGACAATGGAATCACTTAACCCCCAATGTATGCATGACTTTGGAAGGGACATATTTAAAGTTTGTGGAAAATTTATCCCTTCACAATCTTGGCCTGCACTACCTTCTTTCCCTGCACGTCCTCCATTATTATCCTGTAGCCCTGGTGCTCTATGACATCGCCAACCTTTGGAGCCTTGCCAAGCGTTGCAACTATGAAGCTGTCAAGGTCTATGTAGTCCGCTTTCTTTATTGAAATGCCTGTCTTTGCATTTACATCCTCTATTTCAGAAGAGCCCTTTACAATCCATTCGTTTTTTGAAGATTCCATTATGCTTGGGTTCAGCTTGTCGCTTTCATCAATTATTTCGCCGACAATCTCCTCAAGAATATTCTCTATGGTTACCAAGCCTACAACATGTGCCTTCTCGTCAATGACTATTGCCATGTGCTGCTTCCTGTTCTGGAACAGGCGAAGCATTGTGTCCATTTTTTTGTTCTCAAACACGAAAAACGGCTTTTTCATGATATCCTTGACAGGCACGTCAAATTTGCCTTCCTTCACAAACTTTAAAGTATCTTTCAGGTAAAGAATTCCTACAATATTCTCCTTGTTTTTCTCATAAACCGGAAACCTTGAGTACATCTTGGCTGTTGGCAGCTGCAGCACATCCTTGATCTGCATGTCAGAGCTTACATAAACAATGCTTTTCTTCCTTGTCATGACATCGCTCACAGGAGTGTTGTCAAAGTCGAAAATGCGCTGTATCATCTTCTTTTCTATCTCCTTTATCGAGCCCTCCTCCTCGCTTGCCTTGACTATTGTCTTAAGTTCTTCCTCTGTTATGAGCGGTATTTTTTTTGCTCCAAACAGCTTGTTTATTCCCTTGAGAAAATATTCAAGGGCTTTTGTTACAGGGTAGATTGCAATGCTCATGTTCCAGATCACAGGAGCCACAATCGGAGCTAAAATTTCGTTGTTGTTTGCGCCGATTGATTTTGGAATCGCGTCTCCAAATATAAGTATCAGAAATGTTGCGACTCCTGTGGCAATCCCAATTGCATTGTGCTGGAACACCTGCAATGCGATTGATGTTGCAATTGCCGCTGCTGCAGTATTGACCACGTTGTTGCCTATGAGTATGGTTGACAAAAGAATCTCAGGATTGTCTTTCAGCTTCTTGACATAAGCTGCTCCAAATCTCTTTTTTTCAACCCAGTGCCTGACCTTGTACCTGCTTATCGACAACAATGCTGTTTCAGACATTGCAAAAAAGGCTGAAAGCACTATCATAACTGCAAACAATGTTGATTCTATGTGAAGCGTCATTTTACATCCTTTCCAATACATCTATGCCGAGCAGGCTCAATCCGTTTTTTATAACTTGCCTTACTGCGCTTATCAGCAATATTCTTGCGTCCCTTATGCCTTTGTCAGCCTTGAGTATCTGATGAACATGATAGTATTCATTGAATTTCTGCGCCAATGAATAAAGGTAAGCTGCAATCAGGTGCGGCTTTAGCTCATGGGTTGCTTTGGCTGCAATTTCAGGGAAATTGTGCAGCAGCTTAACCAGCTCATTTTCCTCTTTTTCTTTCAATAAGCTTAAATCGGCTTTATTGTTGATTTTTTTGGCTTTTTTAAGTATGCTGCTTATCCTTGCATATGAATACTGTATGTAAGGCCCTGTTTCGCCCTCAAAAGACAAAGCGTGCTGCCAGTCAAAAATAACATTCTTTTCAGGGCTGACTTTCAAAATTCCGTATTTTATCGCTCCGTAAGCAATGGCTTTTGCGGCATTTTCGTCAATTTTTTTGTACCTTTTTTTCAGCTCTTCGCCTGCTTTGTTTACAGCCTCTTTCATAAAATCTTCCAGCAAAACAAGGTTGCCTTTCCTTGTTGACATCTTGCCCTCCTGCAATAATACAAATGAGTAATGCACAGCCCTTGGAACTTTCAGCTCAAGCTCCTTGAGAGCTGCTGCAAGCTGCTCATAATACAGTTTCTGGTCTTCTCCAAGCACAACTATGTTGTTACCTTTTTCCAGCTTTTCAATATTATAGGCAATATCCCTCAGCGGATAAAGCGATGTCCCGTCATTCCTTGTCAGCACCAAAACAGGCACTTTCATTCCAAGCTCGTATCCTTTCTGGTCCAGCACCCACCTGTTAAAGCCGTCTATGAATAATTTGCCGGTTTTTTCAAGCCTCTTCAGCGTTTCATCTGTTTTTTTATCCCACAGATACTTTGACTCGTAGTCAAAATGGTCATATTTAATCCCAAGCTCAGAAAGTATTTTTACCTGACCCTTGACGCAAATGCCAACTATTTTTTTGAATTTATTTTTTATTATTTTATCGCCTTTTTCCAGCTTATTCAGCAGTTCTAAAACCTTTTTTTCCAGCTCAGGATTTTCCTCAATCTTTTTGTTTATTTCAATGTAAATCTTCAATAAATCATCAAAAGCTACATTCTTCTTCCCTTCTGCCCCCAGGACAAGCATTGCTATCTGCTTTCCCACATCATTGACAAAATAATGGACTTCAATCTTATACCCTTGAAATTTCAAGATTCTTACGATTGCATCCCCGATTAATGCGTTTCTTGCCCTGCCTACATGCGGAGAGGCATTCGGGTTGATGCTTGTATGCTCCACTAGTATTTTTTTGCCTTTGCCGATGCCTGAAGAGCCATATTTTTCCTTTTGCTTCAGAACCTCTTTTATTATTTCCTCTGCTATTTTGATTTTATTGACAAAAAAATTAAGGTAAGGGCCGATGGCTTTTGCTTCGCTGATTAAATTATTCGGCTTGAAGCTTTTGCCTAGCTCATTTGCTATTTCATTCGGCGATTTTTTCCGTTCTTTTGCAAGAATGAAGCACGGAAACGCATAATCCCCCATTTCCGGGTTTGGAGGGGCTTCCAGCTCTATGCCTTCAAGATTTGCCTCTTTTTTGAGAAATTTTATGATTGCTTCCTTGAATTCGTCCATTTGGCATCAAAATTTTTAAACATTAATATGCAAATCATTCTTGCTTTCTGGAAAAATCATCACTTCCTTGCCCTTCTTGAGCTTCAGGAATTCTGCAATCTCCTTTGGTATCCTGATGGCAATGCTGTTCCCTATTTCAGCCACTTTCGCCTTTTTAGCCAGCCCAAAGAGCCCCATCTGCTTTGACTTATTCTGTATCTTTTCTGCTGTTTTTTCGTCAAAATATATTTCACCGCATTTCTGGCAAACATAAGCGCTAAAATTACCTAACAAAACCCCAGATTCCTTGTATTCCACATTCTTCTTAACAGTTTCGTAATTACAGATTATACATTTCATTATACGTTAAATAGAAATAAGTACGATTTAAAGGTTTTGGTTGTTGTTTAAGAACCCAACCAAATCCCTTATCCTTATAATCCTTAAATTCCACTTCTTTGCAAATCTCTTTATCTCAGGCATCTTTGCCATTCTTCCATTCTCTCCAATAATCTCGCAGATAACAGCAGCAGGATACAAACCTGCCAGTTTGCACAATTCAATCGCTGCTTCTGTATGCCCGGCTCTTTTGGTCAAGCCTTTTGAATCGCATCTTAAAGGAAAGACATGCCCGGGCCTTGCCAGGTCATTTGGCTTTGTATTTTTCCCAATTAATGCCTTAATTGTTTTTGCCCTGTCAAAGGCTGAAATGCCAGTTGTCGTGCCTTTTTTGGAATCGACAGAAATTGTGAAAGCGCATTTTGTGAATTCTGTGTTTATTTTTGTCATTAATGGCAATTTCAATTCATCAAGCCTTTTGCCCAGCATAGGCACGCAAACTAACCCTCTGGCATGCTTAATCATGAAATTTATTTTTTGAGGAGCAACCTTTTCAGCCGCTAAAACTAAATCCGCTTCATTCTCGCGGTGCTTGTCGTCAACAACAATCACAAACTTGCCATTTCTGAAATCATCAACTGCAGATTTTATTTTTGAGAAAGCCATTTTTTAATTAAAGATACCCTTCGACCAGCATATCTTTTCCTATTCTTCTGCAAACTGGATTTTTCAAGCTTATTGCCTTTTCGATTTTCTTGATGCCAAGGCTTCCGATTGCTCCAATTCCGTTTCCGATTATTTTTGGCGCTGTGAATATCAGCACCCTGTCAACAATGCCCTCTTTTATTGCAGAGCTGTTCAACTGGGAGCCTCCTTCAACCATCACGCTTGCTATCTCATGCTTTCCGAGCTGCTTCATCAGGTCCTGCATTTCAACCATCCCGTTTTTTGACTTGGTAACGATGACATTGATTCCTTTTTGCTGAAGCTTCTTAATCCTGCTTTTTGGAGCTTTGCCTGTTGTCGCAATTATTAGCTTTGCAGGCTCTTTCATCAGATTGCAGCTTTTTGGGATTTTAAGGCCGCTGTCAACAACAATCTTCATGGGGTCCTTGCCTTTCACAAGCCTTGGAGTTAATTCAGGGTTGTCCCTTAACAATGTATTTAATCCTATCATGACTGCATCAACCTCGCTTCTAAGCTGATGGACATAGGCTCTTGCTTCCCTGCTTGTTATGTATTTTGAGTCACCGGTTGAAGTTGCTATTTTGCCGTCAACGCTCATCGCGACTTTAAGGATGACAAAAGGCCTTTTTGTTCTCATATATTTAATGAAAACCTCATTCAGTTTTTTTGCTTCCTTTTCAAGAATTCCGATCTTTGTCTTCAGGCCCCTGAACTTCAGCTCCCTGAACCCGTCAACCAGCGGATTTGGGTCTTTCATGCCGATTATGACTTCTCTTACGCCAGCTTCAACAATCCTTTCGGTGCAAGGGGGAGTTCTGCCCCAGTGCGAGCATGGCTCTATGTTGACATACAAAGTTGAGTTAATGGCCTTTTTGCCGGCATCATTAAGCGCAAGAACTTCAGCATGCTCTGTGCCTGCCTTCTTGTGAAAGCCTTTTCCCACAATCCTTCCCCTTTTCACAACTATGCAGCCAACCAGAGGATTTGGGGAGGTTAATCCTTTGCCCTTTTCAGCAAGCCTTATGGCCAAATCCATGTACTTCTTGTGAGATATCAATGTAACCCCCTAAAACAAGACAGGAATTGATATTTTATATTTAAATTTAAGGTTTTGAAGTTAGTTATTTAGGAGTGGTAATCCATGAAAAGGTTTAAAAGTTGGAGCACAGCACTACCTTATGATTTTATGACACCACTAACTGAAAGAACAAGCATTTATGATAAAATTGGATTTAAAGGGTTATTGCATGTTGTGCATAAGTCAACACCTTTTCATTTAAAATGGGCTATGCCCTACGGTTTATGGGTGTATCTTGGTATGCTTCAAAGAAGCTCAACTATTGAAGACCTAAGGTACTTGCACGAGGATATATACTTAAGTTCTAAACTGTTCAGAAGACTTAGACCAAGGTATACTGCTGCAAGCAAGATTCTAATGGAAGAGCCATATCATATAAGATAATGTGGTAACGTTCTTCATCCCATTTTTAATCTAAAATCTAATACTCCCCCCATTCCTTAATTTCCAAATCCTCCATTTTCTTTTTGCAGATTGACTCAATGAACAGTTTGGTAATCTGCGCATTTGTCAATAATGGAATATTGAAGTCAACTGCCTTTCTTCTTATCAAATAATCATTTGCCAATTCTTCCTCCTCCAAACTTTTTGGAATGTTGATAACCAAGTCTATTTTTCTTTCCTGAATGTAAGTCAGGGCATTTGGCTCTTTCTTGTCAGTTGGCCAGTGCAATACATTTGTTTCAATACCGTTATCTTTCAGAAATTTTGCAGTCCCTTCTGTTGCATACAGCTTAAACCCTAGCTCTTCAAGCTTTCTCACGCTTTCAAGCAAATACGCTTTGCTTTTTGTTGGGCCAGTGGATAAAAGTACATTTGAATTCGGCAAAATAAAGCCAACTGAAAGCAATGATTTCAAAAATGCCTCGTTCAAGTCATTTCCTATGCATGCAACTTCCCCAGTTGATGCCATTTCAACGCTCAAGACAGGGTCTGCGCCGTGCAGCCTTGAGAATGAAAACTGAGGGGCTTTAATGCCGACATAATCCAAGTCAAGGGTGTTGTATTTTCCGCTTATGTCAATGCCGAGCATTGCCTTTGTTGCCATGTCAATGAAATTATATTTTGTCACTTTTGAAACAAACGGAAA
>JACPMU010000086.1 GCA_016185865.1 Candidatus Woesearchaeota archaeon
CATGCAGAATCCTTGCCTTGGACATTGCCAGCCTGAAGTTTGAATCATTCATTATGGATTTTATTGCCTTTGTTTTTGATGTCCTTGAATCAGAAACAAGCTTTTCAAAGTATTTCTGGAGGGAAACAATACCTTGGGTTTCAAGCAGCTCAAGGGCATGATGGATTTTCATTACCTCCGCAAGCATTGATATGGCGTTCCACACAACAAAATCTTTTTCTCCTTGGGAAATCCTGCTCCTCAGCTCTGCCTGCAGCTGCAGCAAGTCGGATTTTGAAACATACTTTACATCAGCCCTTTTCAGAATGCCTATTTTTTTCAGCTTCTCAAATTTTTCCCTTAAGAACAAAAGCAGCAGCCTTTGTATGTCTGTGAAAACCTTTGGCAGCTCAACATTGGCCCATTCTATATTCATCTCCTGTATGTACGGCTTTACATCAGGGTCATCATCTGTTCTTACTTCAATGTCCTCTATGAACAGGTTTCTGCAGACTTCCTGTATCTTGTTCATGTCGCTTCCCGGAGACGCAGTCAATGCGATTATCCTTGGAAACCTTGAAAGCTTCATGAACTGCTTTGCAACAAAAACATAAGCGTAATCGCCAACAGCCCTGTGCGCTTCATCAACTCCAAGCAGGCAGACTTCCTCAAGATCAATTGACTTGCTTATTATGTCATTTTCCAGTCCCTGTGGAGTTGAAAATATTATTCTTGATTTTTTCCAGAGATCTGCTCTTTTTTCAGGGCTTACCATGCCTGTGAAAACAGCAATATCAGTTTCATCAATCTCAAAGTGCTCTCTGAACACATTCATGTACTGCTCAATCAAAGGGCGAGTAGGACCGATAAAAAGCACCTTGGAGCTCGGGTAATGCTTCAGCCTTTGCGCAGTAAGCATTAGAAAGATGTTTGTCTTGCCCATTCCTGTAGGCAATACAACTAAGGTATTCTTCTCAGCAGCAGTAGCAAGTATAGTCTGCTGGTACAAGCGTGGTTCAAAGTTCTTAATCATACAAAACAAGAGATATTTTTGGGTTTATAAGGTTTGTTGAAAATATAGAATTTATTTCTCAACCTCAACAGTCAGCGTTGCTTTCTTCACTCCCGATGACGGCCACCATGAGGTTATTCTTGTTTCATCCTTCATTGTGAATTCCCTTGTTACAGGCTGCTCGCCTTTTAATTTATAGTTTATGTCATCAAAAGGGCCTTTCACATCAAGCCCTGCAAAATAAATTGAATCGTCCCTGAACTTGAAATGGATAATGACCTTGTCGCCAATCTTTGCCTTTATTGAGCCTGGATAAAATCCTTTGTCATCAGATTCAACGGTAAATTCCGCAATACCTTGCTGTTGCACTGGCTGAGGAGGAATGTAATCAGACTCGACATTTATGGATATGCTTTTTGTTACTTTTGGAGTTAATGAGGAATGGTCGCTTTTGACAAGCTCTGCAACAACTGAATGCTTGCCTGATGTCACATTTTCAAATGTAAAAACAGTTTGAGGGCCAAGTTTTTTCTCGCTGTCCAGCCATACATGAAAATGCCCTTCCCCATCTTTGACAGGCTCTCCAACAGGCACAATATTGAAATTTTCTGCATCAACATTTACAGTCACTTTAGAGCTTTTTATCAAACCACCATCACTTGGAGAAACAATTGTTAATGCTGGATTTTTTGGCTCTTCAACAATCACTTTTTCAAAAGCCTTCTCAGGCTCTGGAGGAACAATCTTTGTATTTGCCTGTTCAGTCTGAGGCGCGCATGCAAATACCAAAATCATCAGCGACAGCAGCAAAATAAAATATTTTTTCCCGATTCAAACCGCCTCTAATATTTCGTGTCCTTCAGAATCTTTTTGTCATACAGCTTATAGCTTAATATTGCGCCTATTGCAAACAATGCAACCACAACCATCCTGCTTCCGTAATAAACCCCAATAAGGTAGCCTATGACAAACCCTGTAATTATCATGACATAAGGAAATTTCATCTTGTGCTTCCTTTCGTAAATCAGCCTTCCTGCAAAAAACCCGGACAAAAATATTATGACGTAGCTTATGGCTGCGCTAGGAGCAGATAACGCAATCACAATCCCGACTACCATAAGCACCAAAAATAATGATTCATACCAATTTTTGTAAAAGTCAAGCATCATAGCCTCTCACTTTGGGCCTGCCCAAAGCTTTCTTTCAAAGCTTATGTAATATGTTAGCCATAAAATTATTCCGACTAAAAATGAAAGCACCAGCGCGAAAAGCAAAGGTATGTTCACTATCATCATAATGGTTGAGACAGCAATTGCCGGCAATGCAAACGCATAAAGCATCCTGCTCCCGAAGTATATCTTGCTGCCGTCAAGAGGAGGAATCGGCAGCAGGCTTGTTATGGCATAAACAACATTGAATATGATGGCTTTTTGTATTAAAGGGTTTGGAAAGAAGGAATTCAGGGTTTTCAGCAAGATGATAAGCATCAAAGTGAAAAGGGGGCCTGCTAATGCAACCATGGCTTGTCCAAAATAATTTATATCATATCTGAACCATCCCAAGCGGTGCCCTGCTATATGATGCAGCATGAAGCCGCTTGGCACAATGAGCCACAAGCTGCCGTTGCTTACGAATGCAATAATCAAAGCAGCTATCAGTCCAAATGTCCACATCCTGTACTCTATCCTGTAGCCAATGGCCAGTCCCCATGCCCTCTGGCCAAAATCATGGATTAAAATAGACAATGCAACAATCAGCACAGCATTGAACAGATTGTAAAGCCCTGCAGCAGTATCAAAGCTTGCTGCGCCCCACTCTTTAAAGGAAATTATGAATGCAACGGCAAAAATTGCTATGATCATGCCCCTTACTTCATGATGCGTAAATTTGTAATATCTCCTTATCTTGTCAAAAAAGTCACCTATATCTCCCATAACCACCAAATTGGAAATATCATATTTAAATATATTGTTTTATCCAACAGAAAAGCTGAAGCTTATCTCAGGCTCTTTCACCATTTCAATGACCTCATCAACATGGCCTGCTCCCAATATGACAAGAATTTTTTTGCTGTTGCCCATCATCAGTTTCTTTATATTGCCGGCAATGACAGCATTCCTTTCTTCTATAAGCACCTTGTAGAAATTGGGGTACCTTTCTTTCAGATTGCTGGTCAATTTCCTGATTATTTTTTTGTCAGGGACTGCTGCCAAGTCAAACTCGAGCTCTTTTTTCCTTGTGAACAATGCTTTAAGCAAGTCAATTAAAAAATTAAATTTTTCTTTCCATGTTATTGCCTTTGAAAGCCTCTGCAAAGTAATTTCTATGTCCTGGTCTATCAGCGCAATCTGAATTTTCTCCCTTCTGGCAATCTTAACAGCTTCTTTCATCTCTGAGCCGGGAGCTACTCCAACAAGCTTTCCCAATTTCCTTTCTGCCCATGCGCCGAACAGCGAAAAAAGGAACCCTTTAACGCCGATGCTTCTTATGATTCTCAGCTCTATCTTTCTCTTGGCATTGCTCATCAGGGCATGCAGCCTTTTTCTGTCCAGCTCCAGGGCTATTACGGATGGCTTTTCCTCTTCTATGCGCTTTTTAACCTCGATACAGGTTATTTAAATATTGAAAGGTGATTCAAAATGCTGAAGATGAAAAAGATAAGCGAAACATATGACATGAGGGTTTTTACCGATAATGGCGAGTACTTTGGCGATGTTGAAGAGTCCATTCTTACGCAAAACAAGGTTTTTGGATGGAGGGTAAGGGCAACAAAAAACTCCTTCCTTAACAAGGTCCTTGGAAGCGCAAAAGGAGTTATTGTTCCCCACCAGCTTGTCAAGTCGGTAGGGGACATTCTGATAATAAGCAAGGCTGCTGTTCCTTCATATTCTGAGGGAGAAAGCGAGTCAAAAGCAAAAGGCGACGATTAAAAGCCCATAACCCCATACAGTAACAAATTTTAAACTAATTTTTCCCCAAATACTTCCTATGGGCGCTTATGTATTTTCTAATAAGCCAATTGACAAAGTCATTCTCAGACTTTGAAAGAGCATGATAATAGGATTTTCTTTTCTTGTGCTCAATTATCAAAAGCGGGTAATTGCCTTTTCTTAGCAAATAAGCGATAATAAGCCTTCCAATCCTGCCGTTGCCGTCTCCAAAAGGATGGATTTTCTCAAATTTGTAATGCGCTCTGGCTGCAAGCTCCACAGCATGAACTGTTTTTTTGCTCTTGCTGAGCCATTCAAAAAACTCTTTCATCAGCTTATTGACCTCTTGCCAGTCTGGCGCCCTATAGCTGCCAACTCGCACCAGATAATCCCGAAACCTGCCAGCAATATCCTGCTTTGTGTCTGAAAATATCTCTTTATGCCACTTAAGCAGCATATCAGCAGAAAGCTCATACTTCTCATTAATAGCTTTGAAAAATGTTTTAGAATGGTTTATTGTTTCCTGAACATCTCTTAAAGGCTTATTTGGCGATATTTTCCTTTTTATTATGTCTTCTGTCTCGTGCAGTGTTATCGTTGAGCCTTCTATGGCATTGGTGTTATAGGTAAAAGAGACTGACAAGTCAATAAGAATCTCCTTCTTTACGGATCCCGGATATTTTTTCCATTCAATTCTGAAATTTTTCCGAATAGCGTTCAATTTTTTGAATGTGCCCTGCATGCACTCGCGCAGAAATTCTTTTCTTATTTCTTCCAGGTTTTTTGGAATCTCTTTTCCAAGATATTTTTCCCTGTGTACTACTTTGCCATCCGCCCTAAAAGAATGCGCCAGATAATAGTAATCCTTATGTTTCATAACTTTCATATTATGTAAATACAATTACATCTATTTATATTTTTCGTTTTTTTAGTAAAAATGTAATTGTATAGAACAGCTAAAAACTCATAACCCTTGCGTTGCAGTAAGGGCAGTTTCTTGGCTTATTTGTTTCAGGGTCAATCTTGAACTTGTAGCCGCATGAAGTGCATTTGTGGCCTACTTTGGATGATTTTGCCTCTTCTGCTGCCTTTTCCTCTTTTTGATGAAAAATCTCTTCTTTTATTTTCTTATGAATGCTTTTGTTCTTGATGCAGTCCGGGCACACAACCATCCTTAAGTCGATATCAAGCTTCAGTGAGGAAGAAGGCACCTTGTTGCCGCATTTCTTGCATGGAACCATTACATCTGCCATTTTTACCGCCCTTTTAAACAGAAATTTTTTAATGTAGTAAATATTTAAATATTATGTTTTGTTGGTTTATTATACGGCTGTGGTGCAGTGGCTAACATTCGAGCTTCCCAAGACTTCGAGATATTCGAGAAGTATCCGCAGACGAAGTCGGCGTGAGCTTGAGACCCGGGTTCAAATTGCGGAAAGCGAGCATGCTTCCGCATGCAAGTCCC
>JACPMU010000017.1 GCA_016185865.1 Candidatus Woesearchaeota archaeon
TAATGGAAAATTTAAAGATGAAGATGCTGTTGAAAAAATAGTTTTAAGCGCATTGATGGGCTTGTATAAATTTAATGAATACAAAACAAAGGACAAAGACAAGATAAAAAACATTAAAGAAATAACAATAATAGCAAGCTCAAATAAAAGCTTTGAAAGCCGGATAAAATATGCTTCTGTTGTTGCAGATGCTGTTAATAAAACAAGAGACCTTGTCAATACTCCCCCAAATATTGCAACTCCGGCTTATGTTGCGGACTATGCAAAAGGTGTTGCAAAAAAAGCTGGTTTGAAATGCACAATATTTGATGAAAAGCAGATTGAAAAAATGAAGATGGGCTGCTTCATTGGAGTTGCGCAGGGCAGCACAAACAAGCCAAGGCTTGTTGTTTTGGAATATAATGGAGCTGGCAAAAGCCAGAAGCCAATTGCCATTGTTGGCAAGGGAATAACTTTTGACAGCGGAGGATTAAATGTGAAGCCTTATCCTTACATTTTAAACATGAAAGACGACAAAGGGGGGGCAGTTGCTGCATTTCATATTATAGAGGCTTGCTCCAGATTAAAATTAAACATAAACCTTATTGTTGTAACCCCATTATGCGAGAATATGATAGACGCTGCTTCCTACAGGCCAGATGATGTATTGACTGCTTACAATAAGATGACTGTTGAGATAAGAAACACTGATGCTGAAGGAAGGCTTGTGCTTGCTGACGCGCTTGCATATGCGGCAGAGCAAAAGCCAAAAGCGATTATTGACATTGCAACTTTGACAGGGGCAAGCATGATAGTGCTGGGCTATGTTGGGACTCCGTTTTTAAGCACGGATGAAAAGGTTGCTGAGAAAATTAAAAATGCTTCTGCAAAAAGCCTTGAAAAGATTTGGGAATTGCCGTTATGGAATGAATATGAGGAAAGCATCAAAAGCGATGTTGCTGATGTCAAGCACATAAGCGATGATGGTGATGCAGGAGTCATAATAGGAGCTACTTTTCTTAAGAATTTTGTAAATGACATTCCATGGGCGCATATTGACATAGGCACAACAGTATGGAGCAAAGTTGACAAGGGCATTTTGACAAAAGGAGCGACAGGTGCGACTGTAAGACTGATGATAGAAATGATTAGGGAGTGGAAGTAAACCAATACTTTTTTAAAACACCATTTTTTTCTCTTATGTTATGTACGATGTTATTATCTTGGGTGCGGGCGCTGCCGGGCTGACAGCTGCGATTTACACCTGCAGAAAGAAGCACAAGACTTTGATAGTCAGCATAGATGTAGGGGGGCAGACTAATTTGACAAGCCACCGGAATCGAGCTTATGAAAAGATTCCAGGATGAAGCAATCGGGTTTGGCGCAGAGCTTGTAATGGGCAAAGCCAACAAGGTTGATAAAATTGAAAACGGCTTCAGGATAGGGCTGGCAAACGGCGAAGAATATGATTGCAAAGCCTTGATTCTTGCCTATGGGAAAGTGCCGAAATCTCTTGGGATTGAAGGCGAGGAAAAATTCATGGGAAGGGGAGTTTCAACATGCGTGACATGTGACCTGCCGCTGTACAAGAACAGGGACATTGCAGTCATTGGAGGCGGGAATTCCGCTGTTGAAGGCGCCTTGGAATCTGCGACTATTGCCAAAAAGGTTTACCTTGTCCACAGAAGGGATTCTTTCAGGGCTGATGAAGTAACAGTTGAAAAATTAAAAAATAATGAAAGGATTGAGCTTGTGATCAACAGCCTCCCTTTAAAGGTAATCGGGGAAAAGAATGTGGACGGCATAGAGGTTGAAAATATTGTTACAAAGGAAAAAAGAGAGATAAAGGTTGATGGCATTTTCATCGAGATTGGTTATGTTGTTGATACCTCATTCGTGCAGCATCTTGTTAAAGTCAATGAAAAGAAAGAGATCATTGTTGATGAAAGGGGCAACACATCTTGCGCTGGAATTTTCGCAGCAGGCGACATAACCCCTGTTCCTTTTAAGCAGACAGTGATAGCTGCAGGAGACGGCTCAAAGGCTGCACTGGAATGCTACAGGTGGCTGACAGGGGGAAAAGGAGCTGTCTTAGACTGGACTCATTAAGAATAGAAGTTATTTTAAATAAAAAATATGAGACCCATGCGCATCACAGCAGTGAGTTGTGAGCGAGTGAAACGAGCTCACTCGCATGTCACAGGGTGCCCCTCAATAAATGTTGTTTTTTAAGTATGATGTACAAAAGAATTGTTTCATTGGCGCCAAGCAACACTGAGATTATTTACGGGTTAAAGGCAGATGATTCTTTAGTCGCTGTAACCAGATACTGTGATTTTCCCGATGAAGCTAGAAAAAAGCCCCGCATAGGGGGATGGCTTGACATAAATGAAGAATTGGTCAAGAGCTATAAGCCTGATTTGCTTTTAACATCCACATTTGTGCAGAATAAAATCACTTCAAAATACAAAAAACAAAAACTAAACATTGTTTCCTTGATGCCTACAACTTTGAAAGGCGTTTTTGGCTCAATAGAAAGAATTGGCAAATTGACTGACAGGGAAAAAGAATCAATAAATTTAATTCAATCAATAAAAACTCAAATAAACAATATAAAAAACAAAATAAAAAACTCAAAAAACAGGCCAAGGGTTTATGTTGAGGAGTGGCACAAGCCTCCAACTGTTTCAGGCAACTGGGTCCCAACCCTTGTTAAAATGGCAGGTGGTGATTATGGTTTGATAAAAGCAGGAGTGCACAGCAAAGAGATTACAAGAGAGCAAATACAAGATTACAATCCTGAAATTATAGTTATTTCTATATGCGGCATGAATGACAAAGTGCCGAAAGAATGGATCACAAAAAGAAATGGATGGGAAAATTTAAGCGCTGTGAAAAACAACAAGATTTATGTTTTCGACGACTCCTGGCTTAATCGCCCAGGCCCTAGATTAACTGTTGGACTTGAGAATTTGGCCAAAGTTATTCATCCGGAATGTTTTTCTTAATGAGCCGGTGCTACAGCGGGTGCAGTTGTTGGCTTAGGAGCCGCTTTAAACAAGCTTCCAATTGCCGAGCCCAAGCTGTATGCTGCTGTTGCAGCTTTGCTGTATGCCTTGCCTGCTGCACTTGCAATACCGCCTGCTAGATAGAATGGCGCGTAAAGCGGTGATAACAAAGTTTTACCTAACTTTTTGTAGCTTATCTTTTCAGGAGAGAGCACTATCCTATATGCTATATTCGCTAAAGCAAGCGCAGGAAACAATAAAGGAGCCAAATAGGGAGCTGCATAAGCTGCTGCCACCATTGTAGACGAAATTGCTGTCAATGGCATTGCCCTTTTCAATCCTTTCCAGTAATTTTTCTTGAAATCCTTGCCCATGCCCTTGAAAGTTTTATTCTGCATCAAGTACTGCAAAGGATAATAAAGCGCTGTCAATGCAGGAGTCAAAACTCCAAAAGTCAAGCCACCAACAAGAAGGGGGCTTACAGGCACTGATGCTCCAAGTATATTAGCAACAGTTCCTTCCAAGCCATAAGCTTTTGGTGTTTGCTTGACTGCTTCAATGCCATACCAAAGAGGTGGTGTGAATAAAGCACCAGCAATTGCCTCGTCTCTGAAATTCGCAGATGTAAATTTGCTTTTTCCGTCGGCTTTTGCATATTCTAAAATTCCCCTGCCTATTGGAAATGATGCTGCAGTAACTAAACCGTCCAAGCCAAACAATCCGGTTGCTGCTGCAATGGCTCCTGTTCCAAGCAATGCGTTTGTTGAAGCTTTGACTGCATCAGAAGATTCCTTAAGCACGCTTTCCAATGTAGTTGGCTGCTTTTTCTCTTCCTTTTTCGCTTCAGGAGGTTGAGCTGCATTGTTATCTGCCATTTTCCACCTCAAGCAGCTTCTTCACAGCATACTCTACAACATGGCTTTTGTTCCTGAACTTTCCACTAGAAAGGGATTTGATTATTTCATTGACTAATTCCTCATCAAGAGTTATGCTTAGTTTATGTTTCATTTACCTGTCCCCAACGTTGTAAGTACTACTAAGTAGTGTAAAATACTACCGCTTTTAAATCTTTCTATGTTTATTACTTTAGAATAGTTACAGTAATCATGAGGGGATTTTGTATATAGTAATTTATACCAAAAAACATATATACCAATTAGTAGAATAATCTAAAACCGTAAAGCTTATATATTAGTTCTATACAAAATGGAATATTAACTTTAAAAATATATACCAAAAAGTATACTTTTGAAGAATCGAAATGTTTTTATATTATAAGTATATATTCCAAATAGTATAAAATAAAGAGTGCTGATTAATTGGCAGAAAGAGTGCATTTTAAGAGGAGTTATTACCTTGATTTGCTAGATAAAAATCTGGATTCTTTCAGGAAAGGCGCTGCAAAGAACATCGCTTTGCTCGGCCCAAGGAAATCAGGCAAAACTTCAATTGTCAAGGAGCATCTTAAGTATGCCAAAGACATTGTTCCAGTCTACATTGACCTTGAAAAAATAAGCCTGAATCCTGAGAATTTCTCGGTTGAATTCATTGGAAATGTTGCTTTTCATTATTTAAAAAAACCGTTAAAAGAATACAGGAAATTCCTATCGCTTGAACATTTGTTAAAACTTGAGAGTGAGCTGAAAAGCAAAAGCGCTTTTTCTCTGATAAAAGCTGTTGAGAACGAATTATTAAAAATAAAGCCAAGCCAAAAACTGCTTGTTGAGAGCGCTTTCAGGTTTGCTGAAGCATTGGGAAAGGAGCAAAATAAGAAATTCCTGATTGTTTTGGACAATTTCGAGAATCTTCTTGACCTGAATAATTTTTCGCAGATCAAGGATGTTTTGTCTGTTGTTAACTTTAAGGCTGAGAATGTAAGCTATATTGCTGCAAGCTCTTCCATAAAGCAGTCTCTTCATTCATTAAGGAATTTTGAATGCTATGAAATAAAAAATCTGGATAAAAATGAGGCAGCAGAATTAATTAAAACAATAATTGAAAAGGCTGACCAGAAGACTATTGATGAGGTATTTGCTTTAAGCAACGGGCAGCCTCTTGTAACAATACTGGTTTCTGAAAAATACAATGAAACCAAGGATGTTAAAAAGGCATTTTTGATTGAATTATTGCAAAAAAATAATTCTATCTATGGTTATTGCAGCGAATCTTTTAATTATTATTACAATAGGGCAAGGGGCCAAACCCTTCTCAAAACAATCCTGAAGATTGTTGCAAACGATGAATTAAGGCTTACAGAAATTGCAAAGAAAATCTACAGGAGTGCACCTGTTACAAAAAGCATCCTTGAAAGGCTGATGGAAGTCGACATCATCTACAAGAAAGACAACAGGTTCTATTTTGCCGACAATGTGCTGAGGCATTGGCTGAAGTTTACTTCTCATGGATACGAGTTTGATGAAGTTCCTGATGATAAGATTTTGGAGGAAATATCTAAAGAATTATGAGAAAAAATAGATTAATTTGGAGTTTTGGATTGTTTTTAATAGCAATAATTTCGCTACCAATAGCTCATGCCCAAACACTTTTTGAAAGTCCGATATTCTTTATTTTAATCAATTCACTAATTGTTGGAGTTGTGCTGTTTATTTTGCAGTCAGTTTTGATGCCTCAAAAAAATCCAAAAGAGCAAACTGCAGTTTGGGTTGCAATTCTTGTTGGTTCATTATTGATTGGATTCATGTTTGGAAGAAGCGGGTTTATATGGAATCATCCTGTTTTTGCAAAGTTTTTCAGCATTTATGTTTTGGTGAACGCTGTTGTAATTGGGATTATTTTGTATTTCCTATTTGGCTTTTTGGATATAAACAAAAAGCTTGGCTCGCCTGAAGGAAAAGGAGGGTTAGGAATAATCATATTCCTGATAGCAGCGCTATTTGCTGTTCAGATTGGAAATCAGTGGATATGGCAAAAGGCAGTTGTGCGGCAATTTATTGACTATTTGTTCGGATCGCAGGGAATTTTAAATCCTGCGCCTCCAGAGTACAGGTTATGGGCTTTCATAACTGTTACAACTTTATTGTCATTTTTCTTTAAGGGATATTTATTACCGACTGGTGCAGGTGGTACAGATAAAGTTAATTACGCTTTGGCAATTTTAATTGGATCAAGCGTTGCAAGAGCTGGCATAAGCTTTGCAAGCATTGTCCTGCTTGGAGAGGCCATTTTTACTATAGTTTTAGCAAAAGCTCTTCAAGGAACTGCTCCTGACGTCAAAGGCAAGAGCACTAACTGGATACTTGCAGCATTCTTAGTTGGATGGGCTTCTGCTGCAATGACTTACGGGACAGAATACCAGGGATGGCTTGCATGGATAGTTGGCACGCCTCTTTGGGCCATGGGCTTAATTCAGGTTGGGCCAACTGGAGCGGCTGCACAGCCATCTGGTACAGGATGGTTTGGCTGGATATTCAAAATGGGCGGAGGTGCGCTGGTAATTGCAATTATAGCTTTGATATTGTTGTTTGTGATAGCAAGAGGTGAAAAGAGAAGTAAGGCTATCAAAGAAGGCTTAACCAGAATAATGATAAAAGTTAGCGATTGGCTAAGCAGAAGCGAGACTGCTATAGATGTACTAGGTAAGTGGTGGAGTTTTAGGAACCCTACTTTGGAAAGGGAAATGCCAACCAAACTTAAAGACTTAAGATTAGAAATATACACACTAATGAATTGGATGTTAAGGTATGATGTATGGCATTCTAAATATCTTGCATTTGATGTTCTTGTAAAAAAAATTGAAAAGGAAGAAGCAGAGTTATTGCAGAAAACTGTTTATATCAGGGAAAGCCCTGCCAAGTCCATTAAAAAAATTGTTGAAGGCTCAAACATTATTAAAAATCCATCTACCGGATTTTGGGAGCTTGAGCCAGGTGTTGAAGTTCTTGATGATGGAAGTGAGGAAGTGGGGCATGGCAAACCCGGAATAGGCAGACAGTACTGGATAGTTTATAAATTGGCTAATTTCCTCAAAGAAAATTTAGAGAAGGATTTAAGGAATCTGCCTGATTCTCCAAATGATGCGAGGATTGAAATAGAAGCTGGCGAGACTGCTAAATTATTTAATAAAGAAATTTCTGCACATAGAACCTCTATAAATGACTACTACAGCCTGGAGGAGGAAGGCAAGGGAAGATACCATGCGGGATTCAAAAGATTCGGGCTTGCAAGCTGGATAAGGTCGTACTACTTATATTTTATTGACATGTACAACATGTATGGCACTTACAAAAGAGGATTTTTCTTTGCAAAGCCTGACGCAGTTCCTGATTACTATGACTATACCACTACAAGCAACAATAGAGGAATAACTAGAGATATAACAATCAACAAAAATAAGGTTATAAGGGCAATTTCGTTAGAGGAAAGAAGAATTTACAAGAGTGCTCTGAACAAAAAAGAGACAGATAGAACACCAGTAGAAAATTTGGCTGTAGAGAAAGTGAACAAATACAAAAAGCAATATCTTAAACTTCGAAGAAATTTTGAAAAGGACAATTATTTGCTTGAGCTTGACATATTTGGATACTGCCTGCAGGACTGGAATGCTGTTGCAGTAGACGGCGCTACAAAAATGCAGGTCAATTACATCAGAAGATACCACAGAGAAGACATGTGGGAGCTTTACCAGCCAATGGACGTTGAGCCGCGCGCAAGATTCAGCACAATGCTAAGCTGGTCGCTAAAGGACTGGGAGTACGCAGCGCGGGACTTTGCAAGAGGATCTTTCCATCCGTTCAGCAAACGATGGGCTGATTACTCATTTATACCCCTAAAAGGCTTGATGGATTACAGCAAAGCCACTTTCAAATCGCCATTAAATCCTGACGAGCTTGGATTTGACAGGGAAGCAATGAAGAATTCGCATGACTTAGGGTATTGGGGAAGGAAATACTATTGGGACGAGAAAGGCCAAAACTTGCTGACATCAACAGGAATAGTGAATCCATATCCAGCATTATCAGTTGAGGGATTATGGGAATTTGTAACCAATGTTGCGAAAAGAAAGATTAAGGAACCGCAAGAAGCTGAAAAATTTGTACATACATTCCAAATGGAATTCGAGCTGCTTGAAAAACTAAAAAAAGGTGAGCGAAGTGGCTGAGACACCCTTAGCTAATCAGCAGAATTCCGCCGCTTTGAACCTGCCGAACCTCTACAGGATAAATCCTCTTTTGCTACGCAGCAAAAATGCGTTCAAGCTATTGCAGGAATTAGATGCTAAAAGCAGAAGCGCCAATGACATAATACAAAATGATGAAGAATTGTCAAAAAGAGCTAAGGATTGGGCTTTGGCAAGACAAATAAAATTTTTAGCAAATTCCGGCGAAGGCGCTGATTTGATACTTGAAAGATTAGGCATGATTGTACTGCAGATTAGAGAACTTGACGATAAAACTGCGAAAATAATTGAGGATTACATGTCAAAAAGAAAAACGATTGGGGATGTTTTAAGATTTATATATTCAAACCTTAGCAGAGAAAAGTTAAGAGTATTATATGTGAATATTGATATAATAATAGAAAGAGTATCTCAATTAGAAGACAAATCAGCCGCAAAGCCCCTGCTTCAGCGCCTGTTGCTTCTAAAAAGTATTTTTGACAGGATAAAGAGTCTTGAAAATAGAACATCAATTGAGCAGCAAAAACAAAAATTATTGGACATCATACAGAGGATTGAAAGAGGGGTAATCAATGGCACCTGGGACGGGTTTTTGGGAAAAGACGGAATAGCCACCAACACAGAATATTATGTAGATTTATTCGGCAGCCAATACAATAATCAGGCAATTGCAGGAATGCTAAATAGAAAAAAACAGCAGTATGGCGAATCACGGCCGGAGATGTGGCTGGGAAACAAGTCAGTGCCGAATGAACTGCCAGATACTTTGTGGCATGCTTATCACACTTATGATTCGTTTATTGCAGACAGGCTTAACAAATTATGGGAAAATTCCTATAGGATTGCAGAGAGCATAAGGCTGATAATGGAAAGCCTGTTCGGAAAAAATCCTTCAATTGCATTAGGGGAAATAAAACAAAGGCTGCCAAAGTTAGAAAAAAAAATAAAAAAAGAATGGGAGAAAAAAAGAGCAAATGCCCTAGAACTTTTTATAGAAGCAGATATTGATGCTGAAAGTGCTTTGGAGATAATTGGCAGCATAAAAGAAAAATATGCAAATTATTTTGGGGACAGGGCTTTGTATGTAAAACAATCTTATTCAAGCAATTTTGGGCATGGAAACAATGCTGAGAGATTAACATCTGCAAGGAAAAAGCCTGATTTCAGCATACTGGGCTACATACTGTTAACCTCAAAGCTTTTCGAAAATAATGTGAAGGGCAGGCTGAATGTGGCAGAATCACTTACAAAACCAGTGGCAATTGAACAAAGGCTAATATCAGAATTTGCTAAATCTGTCAGATTAGCTTTGGCATCTTACCAAAAATTCTTTCAGTATGTTGAAAGTTTAGAGCTAGGAATTCCTAATCTGCAAATCAACGATAAAATTCAGGGATTAAAAGGTGCTTAAATGGTTGAAGAAGACAAAAAACCAGGGGAAAATAAGCAAAAAACCAGCTTTATTTGGAAGATTGTACCGGTTAGGGCTAGAAATAGCATAACCAATTGGTCCAATAGATGGCTCGGAACAAGTTTTCATGAGATAAAGCCAGAGGAACAGCCAATCACAATCCTTGATGTTTTTGAAGATTTACAGCGCGAGCTAAATTTTGGAGATATTAAAGAATTAAATTATTTGATGGTTGTTCTTGAAAATCTTTGGGATGGAGGAACTCCCACTACTAATGCTACAAGTGCCGATGCTTACAAAAGTGAAGTAAGGGAACTCTATAGAAAACTTGGCCATTTTTGCGATACCAAGGCACTGGAAACAGAACATGATTTAGTGGGGGATGGGGTGCCTGCAAACAAATACAAAAATGAAAACGTAACTATTAAAGTGCCTAAGATTGGTGATACTGTTTTACAGTTTAGTGTTCCAGAAGACCAAACAATAATATTTAATCATGGATTGAGCTACAAGGTAGCCTATTTTGGTTCAGAAAACACAGCAGTTTTAGATTCCCTAACTAAACCTTTTGAGGAATATTTCAACTCGCTGCTGCAGGCTGTAACAAAAAGCAAGCTAAGCAGAGATGAAAAAAGAAAAATGGGTTATGTGATAAGGAAGTACAGAAGAGTAGCTCAATTTTGCGTTAAAGAAATAGAAGGATACCTCAAGAGATTTGAAACAATGCACAGGAGTTTCATGAGCAAGCTTTCTACAATAAAAGGGGATTATGGGCCCCTTTTAGAAAAAGTGAAATCAAGAAGATTGGAGCCAAAATGGGTTCAGTACAGGCATACATACAAGATAATCAATATTCAATCTCAGGAAAAACTTAGGAGGCTATCAACTTTCTCGAAAAGGCCTGAAGAAGTGGACTTTGGGCTTGATGAAAACGGCTGGCCATTGGAAGTGGCTGAAAAGGGTTATGTGTATG
Organism: Candidatus Woesearchaeota archaeon; assembly: GCA_016185865.1. Classification (GTDB taxonomy): domain Archaea; phylum Nanobdellota; class Nanobdellia; order Woesearchaeales; family GW2011-AR4. The sequence continues at coordinate 10,509 of JACPMU010000017.1, forward strand.
TAACCCAGAATTTGGACGGAAGTGTTAGGGAAGAAAATATTCCAGAAGGGACTGTGCTTTTAGATGTGTTCAATAACCAACCCAGGCGCAGGGTTCCTGATACTGAAGAATTCACTGAACATTCTGACTTGCTTGACATGTCAGTATGGGTCTATGTTAATTATGACGCTTTGAGGGATGATTTGAGAGATGGCAGATACCATAGGAGTATTTATTGAAAAGAGTGCCTTTGGAAAATTTGGAATTTGAGCATGCTGATTTGGAGCAGCCGATAAATAACAGCACTGAGCATACTAAAGCAAAGATGAATCTTAACAATCCTCCAAACAGGCCAAGATCTGTTGATGTAACAATCAAGCCAACTCATATAAACCCGGCTTTTGACCTTAGAAGAAAGTCCGAATTCAGAAGCAAGCGGGACATCCATCTTGGAAGAAAATTGTATTATGACTTGCAGGAAAATTTGTATAATGAGCAGTCCAAAAACCCGTCTATGACCACAAGAGGAGCTGCATTATGGATACTTGCAAGGGTGATTGAAAGGGCAAAGTACTGGGACGAAACAATCCATCTTTTGGAAGAAATCGGCGGAAAAATAGAGGGGTATGACATAGGGCCTAACATACAATATCGTGTAGAAACGGATGCAAAGGGTGAGCCTGCAGTTAAGCCAGGCAGATGGGGAACGAGATTGACGAAGAACCCTTTCAAGCCTATATCTGGCTCAGGATGGTAAATCAAAGATTACAAATTTTGAAATACAAAATGAAACCAAATAAAAAAGGAGTAAATCTTGCAATTTTGGCGTTAACATTACTTTTATTACTTTCCACAATAGCCTATGCCAAGCCCTTCACAGACGCTTTCACAGGAGGATTAACACAAATCAATGATTTTTTCGTCAATGAGCAGTACAAGGCTTATGCAACAGCCATTGACTTTTTCTTCTTTGCATTGCTGTTCATATCTGTTTACATGATTGGCATAAGGTATGCTTTCAAGGAAGTGAAAAAGCCGGAGAAGGTTATTGCAGTCTTGCTTGGCTTGATGACTGCATTCCTGCTTGTCTTGGGAGGATTTTCAGCAACTATACTGCTGCCTTACATACACTGGCTTTTGTATTTATTATTGTTTATGTTTTATTGGTGGCTGCTGAAAGGGATAAAGAGCAAATTCTGGAGATTTATTCTGGCTTTGCTGCTGACATTGCTTACAATTGGATTGGTACAAGGGCTGTTTGGCGCTTTTGCACCTGACACAGAGGGATTTTTCAGTTCGTTATCTAAGAGCTTTGCCGGCATTCAGTTTCCAGAGACGCCTGGAGTGCCATCTTATGTAACTGATTTGTTTGGAGCTCCGGTTGCAGCCCCAACAGGGCCTGACTTGACTACTTTGCCGACAACAACAACCCCAGTTGAGGAGAAAAGAGGCCAAGGCTGGCTTCCAGGTGGCTATTCTGCCGGGCATTTGTTTTGGATTTTGCCTTTGTTGTTAGCTTTAGCGTATGGTGGTCTTAGGTTATTTAGAAGGGCAAGGGGGGAAAGAGGGCAGCCATCTACAATCATTGATGAAATTGAGGAAATAATCAACAAAAAAACCGCCAAAATGACTGAGGTAAAGCAAGCAAATCAAGAAAAAAATCAAATGATTCAGGCTGGTGAAAATATTGAAACATTGATAAGAAATTTAAAAGATCCTTCTTATACATGGGAAGCTGTAAGAAGCTATCAAGAAGGGCATCCGCTTAGGGATCTCTATAACAAAGAACTGCAGTTGATAACCAAGCTGAAAGAACTGATGGATTTGGAAAAGACAGAATTTCTGGAGACAAAATTGGTCAATTGGCAAGAGAGGATTATGAGAGAAACTGGAATTAACGATGCTAACAAACAAAGGATTGTGCAGCAGTTGGACGAACTGAGAGTTCTATTAAGACATAAAACTTCAATAAGGGACATAAGGAACATGGGCATATTGTGGCTGATTGCTGTCTGCTACGATTTTGAAAAAAGAGAAGCGAAGTTAAACAAAGAGTTGGATCAATTGCTGCAGGAGCATAATGTTGAAGAGCTTATAAAAGATAAATTTGCAAAAGTCAAGGAAGATAATAGAAAATTGCTTACATATAATTCCACTGAAAATTTCATTATAAAATTACTCAACCAAAAGATTGAACTGCAGAAGAATATGTTGGAAGGGTTGAAAGGTATGATAAGTGGTCAGATAGCAGCACCTCAGTCAGCTCCAAATGTAATCGCGTTCTTTAATGGTTTTTTTACCTTATTAATAGATACAAAATCAAAGACTGGGGATGCAAGGAATATGGAGTTTAACAGAATTGATGAGCATCTTAGTTCTGGAGCAAGTCAAGGAATTCTTGATGTTAATCAATTTGGCGACCTTACATCAGTTTCAGGGTTTCTTAAAATAAAGAATTTTGATGGGGCGGTTACATTTTTATCTGACGATAAAACTAAACAAGATTTTGAACCATTCAAGCCAAATTTAGATGTTATTGAAAGACTTTTAGGAATTATTGAGGAATTGAGAACTGGGGAAGTACCAGCAACACCAGCCCCTCAGCAGACTGCACAACCTCCTATGGCAACTGCTGAAGTTGTGCCTCCTGGAACTTTCGAGGCAGCTCAACAAGCACCAAGTCTGCCGCGCAGAAAAAGGATGGGCAGCAGAATGACAGCTAACCAAGATTCAGACAGGGCCGCACGTTTCAGCCAAAAAGCATTTGCAATATTGGCATCGTTGCCTAAAAGCCAGCAAAAGCTTGGAGAGGGCATATTGGATTTGTGCATTTCATTTGAGAAAGGCAAATTTAATGAAGCAATCAACAGAACTAAGGCTATGTACAAGAAGAAATTAATAGATGAGGCTCAAACATTTTACCTAATGAATGTCAGTAAGATGTTGGAGGATAATATTATTTCAGAAGCCTTAAAACTAATGAATTCAAAGGAATTCAAAGCCAAACCATTCGGCATTTTGAGGGAATTTCTTAAAAATATTGTTGCAGAATCAAGACCAAGGCGTGAATCCGTTACATCATCACGAATTACACTACCTCCAATAAGTGAAGCTTCTGCTCCAGCATCACTTGCAGCTCCATTAACAGAGCCACTTACTAAAGAAGAATTTTTAAGGCAATTTATTGCAAAGATTAGAGCAAATGAGATTGACAATGCTTGGAATTTAATTAGTGTTGGATTAGAAAAGAGATTCCTAAACAATGCCGAAGACTATGCATTATCCTACATAGTCCATACCCTTGGACAAGATGAAGCAGATAAATTTAATCAAATCAAAGTATTTTTGAATTTAGATTATGCTAGAAACGCCTTGAGCCAAGAATTAATACAGCAACTATTGGCTGTGATTGAAGAGCTTGCAGGTCCAGCATCACATGATGAAATAATGAACGATATAGTTCAACTTCACAATTCAGGCAATTTTCAAAACTTGAGGCAAAAATATAATGCCATAAGATTTGGAGTTATGAACGCTGTTGAGGTATTCCGCAATCCTAGTGCAACTCCGATTTTCAATGAAAATGAAAGTGGGTCTCACTGGATTTTAAAAATAAACAATCAAATGGGTTATGTAGTGCCTCATGTACCCATGATAGGTGGAGCTGAAATAGAAGCAGGAAGTTTAACCACTGCTTTTGATGTTAGAAACTATAGGAAAGGTTATAGATATAGAAAGATTAGATTAATTTCACCAGCCCTGTTTGTAAAAAGCGGAAACAGATGGTTAGTTTCAAGAAAAGGTGTTTTAGAATTAGGAAACGAAGAGCCTGAAGTATAATCATACATTTAAATAAAACCTAAAACCTTATTATCACTTTTTGCTGGCTAACCAAAGTAAAATTCCCTTATAAGAACAATAAAATAGAAAACTTTATATATTAGTTCTAATGCATTACCATATATATGAAATCCATAGAACTGGCGAAAAAGCTTGAAGGATTAAACACGTTGGGGATGGTAAGAAAAAATCTTGGTGTAAAAAAATCCACAGCAATAAAGATTTTGAGCTTGTTGAGAAAAGAAGGCTTTGTTGAAACTTCCGGAGGAGGGAAAAAGCCTAGGCTGTACAAAATAAGCCCGATAAGGGTGGCTGGAAAAGAGCATCTTGGCTTATATGACATAATCAATAAGTATTCAAAAGTAAAGCTTTTTGAGCCTTTTAAGCATAAGGTAATGGATAGAAAACTAACTATCGAAGAAGCCATACCGATGGCAATCAAGCAAAGAGAATTTAGGCTTACGCTTGCATCCTTAGGCTTATTTAATTTTGTCAAGGATTGGTCAAAACTGCATTATTTTGCTAAAAAATATGATGTAATGAAAGAAGTAGGTGCATTATACGATGTTGCAAGAAGCTATATGAAAACAAGAAAAATGGACGAAAGAACAAGAAAAAGCTTATTAAAAACAAAAACAAGAAAACGGTTTATTATAAAGCATGCCAGATCAAAAGATTTTACAGATATAGGCAAAAGATGGAATGTTTATGTTCCGTTTAATAAGGCCGACTTAACGAGGTACAAAGAATGACTGACTTAAAAGAGCAGGAAGATACTTTCAATTTAATAGGGGCCAGTCTCAAAAGAAAAATAAAGTGCTTTGTGATAGGCGGCTCGGCAATGCTCTATTACAAATTAAAAGATGCAACTAAAGACATTGATATTGTTCTATTGAACGAGAATGACAGGAGTTACATTCTGAAATTCATGAAAAATCTTGGCTATGCTGAAAGAAACTCCAAAATACTTTATGTAAATAAAAGAAATGTGCCGATATTATTGCAGCGCGAGCAAAATAGGTTTGATTTGTTCAGCAGAATTATAATAAACCTAAAATTCAGTGATGGTATGGTGGAGAGGTCAAATATTGTGTATGAATACGGCAATTTAATTGTCAACGTTGCGTCTCCAGAAGACATAATAATACTTAAATGCGCAACAGACAGGGCAGGCGACAGGCTGGATGCCGCAAGCATAATAAAAAATACGAATGTAAATTGGGATACTTTATTTAAAGAGTCAATAAGCCAAATGGAGTCTGTTGGAGATATAATTCCGCTAAATTTATACCAGTTTTTGCTGGAATTAAAAGAAGATCTAAAAATAGAGGTGCCGGATGATTTCATAAAAAATCTTGAAAACGAATGCGAAAAAATATTAGATAAAAAATTAAAAGAAGGCAGCACCATAAGAGTCACAAAGTACAAAAAATAAAACCTTAAATACTACCTTGTTTCATCGTTTCAAATGAAACTAAAACCTGTCCCGAAAATAAAGATTGGAAAAAAAGAGTCTTTAAAAGAGTCATTATTTGCAAAATCTTTCAGGCTTGCTAAATCCAGTCCAAACAAAACTGGCCTGATGATTCTGTTTGACGTATTGTTTCTGGTTTCAATATTTGCATTGAACTCGTTGGCAGCGTATTTTGCGCAAAGCCTTGTTGCGCCGACAGCAGCATCATCTGCTGTCCTGCTTATTGTTTTTTCATTGATTTATTACCTGATAGCGCTGTTTGCATATTCATTCTTCAAGTACAGCGTTCTGGACTCTATAAAATCTTTGTTTGAGAAATCAGAGTTTTCATTCAAAAGATTGGCTCAATTTTACTCATTGAACATAATAATTGCAGGAATATTCCTTGCAATAATGCTTTTGGCCAACTATATTATTGCAGGCATCAGGCCGGAATACAGGCCTTTTGTATTCATTTTCCTGGCAATTCCCTATTTGCTGTTCCTGTATGTTATAATTAACATATCACACTCTTTATTTTACCGGGGCAATTCAATAAAAGACTCTGTTAAAGAAAGCTTCAGTATAACATTCACAAAAATGGGGTTTTACAGGGAAACTATCCTGATCATGGTTCTTTTTGCCTTGGCGCTGTGGCTGTTGTTCTTTGGCAGCGGCTACTTGGTAAGGGTTATTGGGGCAAAAAACTACAGCCTTTACCTGAATGCGTATGCATATTTCAAGCAAATATCAATCATTGTCCTTGACATTGTATTTTACTTTGTGGTTTTGATAAACAGGATTTCATTCTATTCAGTAACAAAAGAAGTCAAATAAAATGCTTTTCCACAATATAAACCCCGTGCTGCTTGAAATAGGCCCTTTTCAGGTTAGGTATTATGGATTGTTTTATGCCCTTGGGTTCATCATTGCATATTTTTTAATAGCCTATCTTGCAAAAAGAAAAAAGATAGGCATAACAAAAGACGATGCTGCGGATTTTTTGGTTTATGCCATTGCAGGGGTTGTCTTGGGGGCAAGGCTGATTTATGTTTTTGTATACAACCCTTTGTTTTATCTGCAAAATCCTCTGGAAATAATTGCATTATGGCACGGCGGATTAAGCTTCCATGGCGGCTTGTTGGGAGCTATAGCTGCAACCTATTTTTTCTGCAAAAAAAAGAAAGTTGAATTTTATGACATTGCGGACATTGCTGTTTTGCCTGTAGCATTGGCGCTGGCTTTGGGAAGAATTGGAAATTTCATGAACGGTGAATTGTACGGAAGAATAACAGATGTTGCATGGTGCGTTGACTACTCAAAAAACAGGTTTGTTGAAAGCCTTCCGAGCGGATGCAGGCACCCATCGCAAATTTATGCTTCAATAAAGAATCTGGCAATTTTCTCGATTTTATGGGTAATCAAGGACAAAAAAGCGCCAAAGGGATTCATGTTCTGGAGCTTTGTAACAATGTATGGCTTGTTCAGGACATTTGTCGAGTTTTTCAGGCAGCCAGACGAGCAAATTGGGTTTATTTTCAATTATTTCACAATGGGGCAGTTATTGAGCTTTCCTTTGTTTTTATTGGGATTGTATATGCTGTTTAGATTGAAAAGGAAAGGCAATCTATCTTAAAATAAAATAACTGGAGCGACTTTTTGCTGTAAAGCAAGAAGAAAGTAAACCGCTTGTGCCTATTTCACAACATTGACTGGCTTTTTCTTTAAAAATGAATTTATGCTTAAAATTGTAGTGTCCAAAATCCTGTGCAGCGCCTCCCAGCTGTTGAATGCATTGTGGGGTGTTATAATGACATTGTCCTGCTTCAGAAGGATGTGGTTTTGAAGGACTGTCTTCAAGTCGCATTCCTTCAGGAAATGCCTTGATAAAATCTGCTTTTCCTCCCGTATAAAGCACTCTTCCTCAAGAACGTCAAGCCCAGCCCCTCCAATTCTGCCGGACTGCAGGCCCTGAAGCAGAGCAGAAGTTTCCACTATGCCGCCTCGTGCCGTGTTTATAACCAAAGCCCCTTTTTTCATTTTTGAAATCGCTTTCTTATCAATGAGGTGGTGTGTTTTTTTGCTGTACGGGACATGCAAAGTAATGATATCGGAATTTTTTAATAAATGATCAAGATTTACGTACCTGAATCCAAGCATTTTTGCCAATTTTGGATTTTTAAATTTGTCATAAGCAACCACTTCCATCTCAAACCCTCTTGCAATCCTTATCACATGCTGGCCTATGCTGCCCGCGCCAATAACACCGAGTGTTTTGCCCTGCAAATCCGTGCCCCTTAATCCTTCAATGGAAAAATCGCCCCTTATAGTCCTTTCATAAGCCTTGTGTATCATCCTTGTAAGGTTGAGAATCAGGGCAAAAGTATGCTCAGCCACGGTGTTTTCGCCGTAATGAGGCACGTTGCAAACTGTGATTTTTCTTTTCCTGCATTCTTTCAAGTCTATATGGTCAAAGCCTGTGGATAAAGTAACAATTAATTTCAGATTTGGAAGCTTATCAAGCAGTTTTTTATTAACAGCGGAATAAATAAAAATGCCGATTGCATCAGCGTCATTTATTTTGTTAATGTTATTTTCATTTAAATGGCCGCCAATAAACTGCATTTCGCAATTCTTTAAATTCTTCAAAAAATATTCCTTTTCCCATGGCTCAAGCTCGAAAAAGGCTATTTTGAAATTGTTTTTTGGCATTTTTCTTCCTTTTGTATTTTTTGTATATATAGTTTGTCATTTTGATATCCTAACTTAAAACAACGTCTAAAAAAAGCATCACTACAAATCCCACCATAAGCCCGAATGTCGCTTGTTTTGCAAATTCCTTTCTGTGGCTTTCCGGAATAATTTCGTCGCTTATGACAAACAGCATAGCGCCTGCTGCAAACGCCAGGCCCCATGGCAATAGAGGCATAAAAATGCTGACTATTCCTGCGCCGAGCAAGCCGCCGATTGGCTCAACAAGCCCTGTGGCAAGGGCAATTAGAAAAGATTTTGCCAAGCTGTACCTGTGGGCAAGAAGCGCAAGCGCCACAACCAAGCCTTCTGGGATGTTCTGCAGCCCGATGCCAATAGCCAATGTGATTCCGTTTGCAATATCACTTCCGCCAAAGCCGACTCCAACAGCCAAACCCTCTGGAAAATTGTGTATGGTTATTGCAAAAATAAAGAGCCAGACTCTTTTTAACCTCTTTAGGTCAATACCTTCATGGCCTTTTATAAAATGCTCGTGCGGTATTATTTTATCCGTTATATAAAGAAA
>JACPMU010000087.1 GCA_016185865.1 Candidatus Woesearchaeota archaeon
CAGGCTTAATTGCCTGCCCCTTAACCCAACAAGCTTTGATGTAAGATTGTTCATCAAGTTCAGGCAGGCAGGGCACGCTTTTCCGTCAATAACCTTTATGTCAGGATGAGGAGTTACATCAGATATAGGTTGTTTTATGGGATATTTTAAAGCTTCTATTTCATTGCCAACAACTTCAATTTTTTTTGCCTCTTTGTTATATGATAGTGATTTAAGCATTGCAGCTTCGCAAAAAACAGCGTCAAGATTTGAAGGATTTCTGCTTGCCAAAATCAGATTCAGGAAAGCAGGCTCCCCTAAAGCTAGAGGACCTTGGCCCTGCATGCCGTTGCTCGCATCAGCTATTGTAAAAACATTCGGAATCAATTTTGCCAATTGCGGAAGTGCAGTATCAATGCCATTAAAATACATATCTCTCTGGGTTTTTTCATCAGCAAGCCTTGATAGATTTTCCATTGCGCCGGAAATTCCAATCTGGAAGTTTGTCTTCATGATAGGCGCATTTATTACCTTTCTGTTAAGCGCCTCTTTGAATATACTGAATTTATAGCCATCAGACTCAACCTCTTCAAAAGGACCTTTTAATATGTCAGCAAATTCAACACCATTCTTTTTGCATATTTCCAGAATACCGGATTTTGAGGCAGCATCAACTGCATCAGAGCCTATTAATGCCTGCTCTGCAACAATTAAATTTTCTTTTTTAATTCCGAGTTCAAACAACACGCTTAACAAAGCATTTAGAAAATCAGGGTTTGTGTTCACAGCCTGATAAGGGTATGCTGCTGTAATTATGCTCGGCTTGATCAAAATCTTGTCATCTGCGCTTAATTCAATGCCATTAAGAAGCTCAATAGACTCTTTTATTGCTTCGTATACATCATATTTTATCTTAACAACAGAAACAGCATCCTTTGTTTTTGCCTTTTGCTCACCATAAACATCTCCTATCTTGTAGTCTTTCATTGTTTTTTTTGGAAGCCTGTTTCCATACTCATCTTGCAAAAGAAGAATGTTGTAAGGAACTATTGGGTGCATTGGAGACTGAATAGTGACTTTTGTTATTCCCACCACCTTGATTTTTGTGCCTTTTTGCTTTGTAATATTCCCTTTGCAATAAACGCATTTCTCAATAGGATAAATCCATTTCTTGCTGCATTTTTCACATATCCATCTTATTATCGATGCCATCATGACACCTTCCTAAGCACATGCACGCTCACAGTGCTTCCAGCTCCCCCAATGTTCTGCGCAAGCCCGTACTTAACATTACCAATTTGTCTTTCTCCAGCTTCATTCCTCATCTGCTTGACAATCTCATAAACTTGAGAAACTCCTGTAGCGCTTATTGGATGGCCTTTTGCCTTTAAGCCACCGCTTGTATTAACCGGCAATTTGCCGTCAATATTAGTAACACCCTTTCTAATCATCTCCTTTCCCTCACCATTTTTGCAGAATCCAAGGTCCTCATAGGAAATAAGCTCAACAGATGTAAAAGCATCATGTATCTCTGCAATGTCGATGTCATTTGGAGCAATTCCAGCCTGCCTGTAAGCCTCTCCTGCAGCAAGCCTTGTCGCTTCCCATGAAGTCATGTCTTCTCTTTCGAAGGGAGCCAAGCAGTCTGTTTCTTCTGCAGACCCTGCAATCTCAACATCAGAATTATCTTTTGATAATATCAAAGAAGATGCACCATTAACCGGTATGCTGCAGTCAAATAATCTTAGCGGAGATGCAACAACAGGCGAATTTTTAATCTCTTCAAGAGAAACTTTTTTCCTGTAAAACCTTGCCTTCGGATTAAGAAAAGCATTCTTATGGTTTTTGTATGCAACCAAAGCTAGGTCATCGGGAGTTGCACCATGCTTCAGCATGTACTGCTGCGCAACCAAGGCATTTTCAGCCGGAAAATTCATTCCCTCTGTCTGCTCATAGATTCTTTCTGTGCCCATCAGCATCTCGTCTGTAACCCTCTTGCTGATGTTTGAAACAATCTTGTCAAAGCCAACAACAAGTATGTTATTAAAATTGCCGGATTTTTGGAATTTCACAGCAGTCCATAACGCAGTTCCCCCGCCTGCGCAGCCAGCAGGAACAGTAATTATTGGAAGGCTCTTCTGGAACAGGCTGCTGATTTGGGATGCGCTATGCCTTTGCCTTTCGCCATTGCTCAGAATGTCCATGTTTGAAAGCACTATTGCATCTATGTCATTCATTGACATATCTGCATCATTCAAGGACTCCAAAGCAGCTTCGTAAACCATATGGCTTGTGGTGTCTTCCTGTATTCCAAACTTGGTCATTCCAACTCCTTTTATAAACATCAGCCAATCACCTTTGAAAGCAATTTTTTCATTTTTGATTTCACCCTGTCAACAGTGGTTATCTTGGGGGTGCCTGCTGTGACAAGCAACTTTTTCAGCAGCACAAGCTGCTCAACATCATCTATGTTTTCTTCTATTTTTGCGATAGGCCTGATTTTTAATTCATTCAGCTTTTTAATTGCGCATTCCCCTAAAGCAACTAATCTTTCATTTCCTTCCAGCATGTTTTCTGTAAGCATGGATCCCGTCACCAGGCTTAATTGCCTGCCCCTTAACCCAACAAGCTTTGATGTAAGATTGTTCATCAAGTTCAGGCAGGCAGGGCACGCTTTTCCGTCAATAACCTTTATGTCAGGATGAGGAGTTACATCAGATATAGGTTGTTTTATGGG
>JACPMU010000090.1 GCA_016185865.1 Candidatus Woesearchaeota archaeon
AAGCCGAGCAATGATGATGTGCAGCAGCGGAGATTAAGCACTTACCAGGGAGCTTTTGTATACGAGCCTAAGCCTGGCTTCTACAAGGACATTGCGGTTTTTGACTTCAGGAGCCTGTATCCCACAATCCTAAGCTCGCACAACATAGGAACAGACACAATCAATTGCTCTTGTTGCGAAGGCACGGCAAAAGCAACTCCAGGAGATGAAAGCGAGAAGAATTGGTTCTGCGCCAAAAGAAAAGGATTCATCCCCACATTAATAGAAGATTTAATCACAAGAAGAATGAGAATCAAGGAAATAATAAAGGAAAGCAATGAGGAGAAATTTGCGTTTCTTGATGCTCGTCAAAACAGCCTGAAGCTGCTGGCTAACTCATTTTACGGCTACCTTGGCTTTTTCGGGGCAAGATGGTACTCAATAGGGTGCGCAAGAAGCATAACTGCATGGGGCAGGTTTTACATCCACAAGGTGATTGACAAAGCCCAAAAAGAGGGCTTTTTTGTTTTGTACAGCGATAGTCTGCCGTATGATAGGCATGTCTTTGTTAAATTTGATAATGAAGATATAAATCTCATTAAGATAGGAGAACTATATGACAAGTACAGAAACAAACCGGGAATTGCCACACTCTCGCTTGATAAAAAGGGAAAAGCTGCTTTTAAACAAATAAAAAGAGTCATACGCCATGGTTATAAAGGAAAGCTGTTAAAATTGATCACAAAGTATGGTTCAACAATCGTAACTCCCCAGCATTCTGTTTATTCATTTGACTGCAAGACAGGTAAAATTTGCCTTGTTGATGCAAAAAAATTACAGAAAGGAGATAAGCTGATTTCATTGACAAATCCCCAAATAGGTACAACATATGCTAAAGGTTATGTATTTGATATGGCTGAGCTTAATTTTGGCGATTATTCTAAAGAATTGTTGCTTTACTCTGATAGCCTTTTCTTTCCAGCAGTGAAAGGCAGTTGCCCATACTGCAAAAAGAGAGCCATTCTTTCTTCTCACGTACACCAGAAGCATCCGGAAAGAAGGCAAGCGCTAAATAAAAAATCGTTATTCAGCTTGGTGGGCGGAAAAAATGCGAAAACTCGAAAAATACCAAGGTACTGGGCATTTGATGAAGACCTCGCATGGCTATTAGGTTATTACTGTGCTGAAGGCTCTGTCTCAGACGTGTATACAAAATCTGGAAGAAAATGCCTTCTATCTTTTGGCAGCCAAGATAAAATTGCTATAGAAACTGTAAAATCCATCCTTGATGCAAAAACCGGAACTTCTACAGCTATTATCGAAGATTTTGATAAGAGGATTAATAAAAAAATGCACTACTACCGTGTGCAATGCATGCCAATAGTCGCATTATTTCAGTACGGGTTTAATTGCGGGAAAAGCAGTGAATTCAAGAAAGTGCCTTGGTTTATTTTTACTGCTGATGATGCACTGCGCGCTGCATTTATAAAGGGCTATCTTGATGGGGATGGAAATGCAAAAAAAGATTCAAGATATGCCACTCATTTTGTCAGATTCTCCACAAAAAGCAAAGAATTGGCAATTGGCATGGACTTCCTTCTGAAAACTCTAAAACACCATAATAATTTCCAAGGAAATGAGATAAAACACATTGCTTGGCAATATAGAAATGACAAGCCAAAAATTCAAACACTTAGGCTGCAGTCTGCAAAAGAGTCTTTCGGCAATTTCTGCCTTGCTGAAATACGCTCGATAGGAGAGGTCAATAATGAAAAATATGTTTATGACCTGGAAGTTGACGAAGCCCATAATTTTGTTGATGCAGAAGGAATGATTCTTGTCCATAACACGGATTCCGTTTTCTTGACTCTTGACGGAAAATCAGAGGATGAGGCAAGAATGTTTGCAGACTCAATAAATTCAGAATTGCCAGGGCTTATGGAGCTTGAATATGAGGGATTTTATCCAAGCGGTATTTTTGTGTCTGCAAAATTAAGCCCGTTCGGCGCAAAGAAAAAATATGCCCTGATGTCGCGGGAAGGAGCTTTAAAGATAAAAGGGTTTGAGACAGTCAGGAGAAATTGGTCATTGATTGCAAAGGAAGCGCAGGAAAAGGTTCTTGAAATAATACTAAGGGAGAATGACACGAAAAAAGCTCTTGAGTACGCAAAAAGCGTGATCAGCGATTTAAGGGGCAAGAAAGTGCCGGTTGAAATGGTTGTTATCCGCACGCAGCTTCAAAAGGAGATTCTGAATTATGCCAACAAAGGGCCTCATGTAGCAGTCGCGCAAATGCTGAAGAACAAGGGAAGGGCTATCGGCCCGGGCTCAATCATAAAGTATGTTGTAACGCAGGGCAATGACATAATAAGGAACCGCTCAAAGCTGCCCGAGGATGTAAAGGAAGGCGAATACGATGCAGACTACTACATCAACAACCAGGTTGTTCCTGCTGTTGAGAGGATTTTCAATGTCTTAGGATACAAGAAAGAGGACCTGCTCGAGACAAAAGAGCAGACAAAGCTTGAGGGGTTTTTTTGAAATAAATATTAGGATAATATTAAAATAGAAGGATTTAAAAAACGTATATTAATTCTATATAAGAATGTATGAATTAATACCAAGGGAAGTAAGGCAGCAATATGGTGGAAGAGCAGAACGAGTACCTACACAATTAAATTCTCCAGATGCACCTATAGACATAACTTTATTACCCAATAATATAAGAGAATTATTATTTAGAGACATTGGATTAGGAGATGCACTAGTAACAGAAAAAATAGCTAGGGATGTAAAAATACGAGCTATGGATTTAAGTAGATTAGCGGAACAGGAATTTAAGGCCATGTTAAAAAGATTGCCGCCTCTGCTTGAAGGAGGGGATTTAGTATTGTATCTGCCGATTGATTAAAATTCTTAACATACTAAAAATTTAAATAATAAACTTGAATTCAGCAGTTAAAATGCTCCAAAACTACGACCCTGTGAATTCAGAGCCTGAAATACTGGAATTCTGGAAAAAACATGGTATTTATGAGAAGGCAAAGGAAAAGAACAAGGGCAAAAAGAAATTCTATTTCCTAGACGGGCCGCCGTACACTTCAGGAAAAGTGCATTTGGGCACAGCTTGGAACAAAGCGCTGAAAGACTCTGTATTAAGATACAAAAGAATGAAAGGCTTTGACGTTTGGGACAGGGCAGGCTATGACATGCACGGGCTGCCCACAGAGCAGGCAGTTGAAAAGAACCTTGGGCTGAAAAGCAAGGATGACATTCCAATGTATGGCGTTGCAAACTTTGTAAACGCGTGCAGGGTATTTTCAATAGGCAACATGCTTTCCGTGAACAATGACTTCAAAAGAATAGGAGTATGGATGAATTTTGAGAATGCCTACCAGTCAATTAAAAACACTTTCATGGAAGGCGAGTGGTGGCTAATAAAAAAAGCGCATGAAAACAATAGATTGTATGAAGGGGAAAAAACAATGCACTGGTGCGCTTCGTGCGCAACATCATTGGCAAAGCACGAGCTTGAGTACGAAAACGTAAGCGACAATTCAATTTTTGTAAAATTCCCTGTAAAAAACAAGCAGAATGAATTTTTGATAATATGGACAACAACGCCATGGACAATCCCATTCAACCTGGGGGTCATGGCCAACCCTAATCTTGATTATGTAAGGGCAAAAGTAAATAATGAAGTGTGGATTGTTGCAAAGGAATTGGCATCAAGCCTGATAAATGAGTCTGCTGAAAAGCAGTTTTCAATTCTGGAAGAATTCAAAGGCAGCAAGCTGCTTGGACTGGAATATATGCACCCGTTTGAAAATGAAATTAACCAGTTTAAGGAATTAAAAAATAAGCATTCAAAAGTGCACACTGTTGTAATGAGCGAGGAATATGTTGACACAACCCAGGGAACTGGATTGGTGCACATGGCTCCCGGATGCGGACCTGAGGATTACGAGATTGGCCACAGGAACAACATTCCCCCATTTAATACATTGACGGAAAATGGCGTTTTTGATGAAACCAGCGGCATTTTCAAAGGCTTCACTGCAAAAAAAGACGACAAGAATATAACAGAGGAAATAAGGAAAAAAGGGCTTCTGGTTGCGGAAACAGAGATAGAGCATGATTATGCGCACTGCTGGCGCTGCAAGAACCCCGTCATTTACAGGACAACAACGCAATGGTTCTTCAAAATTGAAGACTTGAAAGAAAGAATGAGGGAGCTGAACAAAGATATAAAATGGGTTCCTGATTTTGCAGGCTCGAAAAATTTTGACAACTGGATTGCAAATCTAAGGGACAACGGAATAACAAGGCAAAGGTACTGGGGAACTCCGCTGCCAGTTTGGAAATGCAGGCAATGCAATGATTTTGTTGTTATTGGCTCTGTTGACGAGCTTAAAAAGCTTGCAGGCAGAATTCCGGATGACTTGCACAAGCCGTGGATAGATGAAGTCAAAATAAAATGCAAATGCGGCTCAATGAAGGAAAGAATCCCGGACATCCTGGATGTATGGATAGATGCAGGCTCTGCATCATGGAATTGTTTGGATTTTCCAAGAAGAAAAGACTTGTTTGAAAAATTGTATCCTGCTGATTTCATTCTTGAAGGAATAGACCAGATCAGGGGCTGGTTCAATCTTCTGTTTGTTGCCTCAATGGTTGCAATGGCTAATGAGTCATTCAAGTCAGTTTACATGCACGGCTTCATCAATGATGCGCAGGGAAGAAAGATGAGCAAGTCCCTTGGCAACTATATACTGCCGCAGGAAGTCATAATGGAGTACGGCGCAGACACGCTAAGGTACTACATGATTGGAGGAACTTCTCCAGGAATTGACATAAACTATAACTTTGATGACATGAAAGTCAAGCATAAAAACCTCATGGTGCTCTGGAACCTGCACAAGTATGTGATAGATATGTCCAAAAACCTT
>JACPMU010000095.1 GCA_016185865.1 Candidatus Woesearchaeota archaeon
TCAATGATCAGCAGCGCAATCAGCGCATACAAGCCATTAGTTGATGCTGCGCCTGACAAAGTCATGTGGGGCACTGAAATCGGCCCAGAATATGCTTTTGATCCTGAAGTCTTTGACAGGGCAGTCAAAATTTCACGGTTTGTGATTGCAGGGTTTGATGCAGAAGACCAGGAAGCTGTTGGGTACAAGAATGCTTTAAGGGTGTTTGGAGAAGGCGTTGTTGCTGATGCAAATATCAAAGTGATTGACACGCGTTCATGGCACGAATGCACCGGTGCTCAAACAGGTGCCTGCGACGCTGCTTGTGAAACACCGGATTCAAGCAGCTTAACTGCTGAGCAAGATGCGTGTTTTCTAAATTGCCTTATCGGAAAACAGTGCAGGGAAGTTGTTGAGATGGATGTTGGGTAATCCTGGAAATTACTGATGATGACGAAGTGAAAAATGAAAACTAAAATATGTGCAGTTATGTTTTTGTTTTTCCTGGTTTTTGTTATGTCCTGCACCCCTAAAATGCCGTCTGGGAAGGAAGTCCCTACAGATTGGGAAGCCGAGATTGCTGAAGGTTCGCAGCAGGGATTCCCATCAAACCCAGAGACCAAACCAGAACCCGTTTCTGAAAAGCCTCAAGATTTAATCCCTGAAATTAACAATATGCCGGCAGAATTGGCTGCAGAAACATTGTCTTTTTCCTGGGAAAAGGACAGCGGCTCAAGAGTTGTGGACGGATCTGTTCCTTTTGTCCATGCTTTGAAGGACGGAAGAGTTCGCCTGTACTACTGCAGCAGCAAAGGGATATTGTCCGCGATTTCCGGGAACGGCCTGGCTTTTGCAAAAGAGCAAGGCATTAGAATTTCTCCAGGAACAGGATTTGAATTTATCGTCTGCGACCCGACTATCGTAGATCTTCCGGATGGAAAAATGAGGATGTACTACAAGGGCGCGAATAGCCAGAACCCCGGGCCAGGGCAGTCTATACACAAAATTTATTCTGCAATATCTTCGGATGGACTGACTTTCCAAAAAGAAGGGCTTAGGATAGATTCAGAGACTAATGGTGACAATGGCTGGGCTTCTGTGCCCGATGCGATAATCCTTCCTGACGGCCGAGTAAGAATATATTATGTAACCGCTTCAGGAATGGAGCACGGGATTGGATCAGCTGTATCCTCTGATGGGCTTAATTTCGTAAAAGAAGCAGGAATCAGGGTTCCAAACCTTGTTGATCCTGCATTGGCCAGAATCAACGATAAATATGTGCTTTTTGCAGCCTCCATAGATGAAAGATTTGCCAGTGTTCCCAAAGGGATTTATTATCTGGAATCGTCCGACGGGCTTGAATTCAGCAATCCCACAGCAGTTTTTCAGGAGGATAATGTATATGATCCCTCTGTCTTGAAGATAGATGAGGAAACAGTGCGTGTGTTCTATGGGAAAGTCGTGCCTCCGCAATTGCCTGCTGTTGAAAGCCACACGGGAAGGATTGAATGAGCGAGAGCCCATAGGACTAAGGCAAATGGCGCTTTAAAGTAAAAAAATATTATAAAAAACTTGCAAATTTGCTATAAAATGATAGTTGGCATAACAGGCGCGGTCGGATCCGGAAAAACAACAATTGCAAAAATTTTCAGCAGACACCATTTCAATAGAATTGATGCTGACGAGATAGGGCACGAAATTATTAAAAAAAATTCTGCTGCTTATAAAAAAATAATTGAAGAGTTTGGAAACGGAATTTTGGGCAAAAACAAAAATATAGATAGAAAAAAATTGGGCAATGTTGTATTTAATAATGCAAATAAATTAAAAAAACTAAACTCAATAACGCATCCAATAATAATCAATGAAATAAAACACCAAATAAAAATAATAAAAGAAAAATGCGGAAATAAAACAAGAATAATTGTTGATGCACCCTTGCTGCTTGAAACAAAAATTGCTGATAAGGTAATTGTCGTTAGGTGCAGCAAAGAAAACACCATTAAAAGAAACAAAAAATACCCAAGAGAGAAAATAGAAAGAATTTTAAAGCTGCAGATGCCCCTTGGAGAAAAGATTAAGCATGCGGATTTTGTGATTGACAACAACAAAGGCATGGAGCACTTGGAAAAGCTGGTTATTAAAGTAATCAAAAGTGTTGAAAATAAAAAATGAAAACAGCAGTCAATCCCGGCACATTTGACCCGGTAACAAACGGCCACATTGACATCATTGAAAGGGCATTGAAGCTGTTTGACAGGCTTTATGTTGTTGTCGGTGACAACCCCCAGAAAGCCCCGACTTTCACGGCAAAGGAAAGGATTATCATGCTTAAAGAGGCCCTGAAAAAGCACAATAACAGGATAGATGTCGAGCATTTTGACGGCCTGCTCCTTAACTATGTAAAAAGGAAAAAATCAAATGTTGTAATCAGGGGATTGAGGGCAATCTCGGATTTTGAATTTGAGTTTTCAAGGGCATTGATAAGCAGGGAAATGGAATCAGATATCGAAACAATTTTCATGATGACAAAGGATGACTATGCTTTCATAAGCTCCAGCATCGTGAAAGAAATTGCCATGTTTAACGGCCCTGTGAAGGGATTTGTTCCGGAAGTTGTTGAAAGGAAATTAAAAGAGAAGTATAGGAAATGATTTTTCACTCGTAAAACTTGCTCAAGTCCTCTTCATGCACTCTTTTTCTTGGCTGGTTTTCTAAAATTGTTTTCTGCTTCACAAGCCTTGCAGTGTAGCCAGCAATTACATTCCTCATTTTTGCAGAGGCAACATTTGTGTATTTCTCAACAAGCTCCTTGTTTTTGCCGAATTCTGAAGTAAACTCCTGACTGTGCTCCTTGATGAGCTTTCTGCCGATTCTTTTGACAAGCAGCGTTTTTATTCTTCCCATTGTCACTCAAGCTTTGTCTGGTCAAAATGCTTTGCAGAAGCTTCCCCTTTCATTGCTGTTGGCATGCGCTTCTTTACGGCTATCGGTATCAGCCCTTTTTCAAATTCGAGCTTCGCTATCTCAATAGAATTGTAGCCTATTTTTTTAAGGTCTTCATCATTAAGCTTGACCATCATTGGAGCTCCCATAGAAATCTGCAGCGCCCTTGCGCCTATTATCCTTGCGTGCTCGTATTTTGTGTATTCTTCCATTTTTAAAAATTTACTCGTCGTCGGTATCGCCGTCGTCATCAAACCCGTTGTCATCCTCAAAGCTGCTCATTTGCCTCACCCCATCCTGTTTTAAAGCGGCTCGTCCTCGTCTACAAAGCTCTGGCCGCATTGAGGGCACTCAACCTCTCCTTCCTCAATTACAGTGCCGCAGTTCGGGCATTCCCTTTGCTCTTCCTCCATTTTTTCACCTTAGACAGAATAAGCCCATTGTGGCCATTATGGCTCGGCTGGATACTTAAAGGAGGTATTTAAAGGTATCGGTGAATTTCTGACGGCACTAGCCAGCCTTCTTCTTCAAAGAATTCATCCTATCTCTTATTTTCTTAACAGCAGCTTCCTTGCTCCTGGAGCTCAGCAGGTCATTTGCCAGCTTATTGTCACCTATTATGTCCTTTAGCCAATTGCTGAAGTCGTTCTTTTCGCTGCTGACATGGTGGTGGAATGTCTCATTGCTCATATCAGGCAGCGCATTTGCCAATTCCTCCATATTTTTCAGTATGGGCCCGTTGTTGACCCAGAAGCACTGCTCTGGAGAAGCGTTGCACAGGTATCTTTTTGCCTCTTCTTTTGTTACCATTTTTACATTAATTCCTTTACTAATCTTCTGAGAATTGCAATCTGGGTTTCCAGCCTGTTCTTTGCCCTTGAAATGTCCTCTGCAAGGCTGTGGTCGTAAAAGACATCTTTTACCCAGCTGCTGAAGTCGTTCTTTAGCTCGTTGGCGTGGTGCCTGAAGATTTCCTCGCTCATTGTCTCAAGCGCATCAGCGAGCTCGATTATGTTCTTTAGTTTTCTGCCGTCTGCAACAACAAAATGATGCTCTTCAGGAGCCTCCCCAAGGACCTTTTTCCTTATGATTACTTCCACCCTCTGCAGCGGCTTCGCAGAACCAGATTTAACAGTGCTCTCTAGCGTCTTTCTGGATTTGCCTCTTTTTTTTGCCAAAGTATCACCTTTTGCAGTTAAATTGTGTTTCTTGCTTTTATAGTTTTCGGAAATTTTTGGCAGCGTTCAAAATCTAAAAATATTTAACCACAGCAGCCGTTAGGCTGCTGGGGGTGGGGAGTACAGCCCCACCATGGAAA
>JACPMU010000096.1 GCA_016185865.1 Candidatus Woesearchaeota archaeon
AGCTCAACAGATGTAAAAGCATCATGTATCTCTGCAATGTCGATGTCATTTGGAGCAATTCCAGCCTGCCTGTAAGCCTCTCCTGCAGCAAGCCTTGTCGCTTCCCATGAAGTCATGTCACTGCTTTCAAAAGCGGACAATCTGTCAACAAACAAGCTTGAGCCGCTTATCTCAATGTCTGTTTTGTCTTTTGTCAGGATAGCAGCAGCAGCTCCGTTGACAGACAGGCTGCAGTCAAACAATCTTAGCGGAGATGCAACAACAGGAGATTTCTTTATTTGATTTAAAGTGACTTCTTTTTTGTAAAACCTTGCTTTTGGGTTTAGGAAAGCGTTTTTATGGTTTTTGTATGATACAAGTGCAAGATCATCAGTTGTGGCACCATGCTTCAGCATGTATTGCTGTGCCACCAAGGCATTCTGCGCCGGAAAATTCATTCCCTCTGTCTGTTCATAGATTCTTTCTGCTGCCATCATAATCTCATCTGTAATATTGATTGAATTGTTTGTCAATAATCTTTCAACACCAACAACAAGGGTGTTATTGTAGTCCAATTTGTTTGCTGTCCACAAAGCAGCCCCTCCTCCTCCGCAAACAGCTGTGGCCGTCAGTATTGGAACTTTCTTTTTTAAAATGCTGCTCAAAATTGATGAAAACAGCCTCTGCCTTTCTCCATTGCTCTCTGTGTCAATAGCAGAAACAACAATAGCATCTACATCATTCATAGACATATCAGCATCGTTTAAGGTTTCCATAACAGCCTCATAAACAAGCTCCTGGCTTGTATCTGTCTGTGCGCCAAATTTAGTCATTCCAACTCCTTTAATATACATAGAACCACCCTTACCTAGCGTATTTAGCTCTGAATTCTGCCTTGCTTACAATAGTCAGCATCAAAAGAGCTTCTGCAACTAACTCTTCTTTGACAAATGATTTTCCTTTGAGAATAGCCCCTTTTTCATCCTGCGCAATCAATTCAATCTCGAACCTTACCTGTGCAGGAGGGATTATCGGAGCCATGAACTTGACTTCTTTTAATTTGTGCGCTAAAACATCCTTTTCATAGTGGTTGGGTATGCTGCTTCTCGCCAATAAAGTTGCTGCCTGGCCCATGCCTTCAACAGTCAAAGCTCCAGGCATGATTGGAAATTCAACAAAATGGCCCTTGAAGAAATCCTCGCTGCCTTTTAAATCCTTAATTGCTACAATCCTGTTGCTGCTCAAGCTTATGACTTTGTCTATGAACAAGAAAGGCTCCTGGTAAGGGATTATTTTCTTGATACCCTCTGAATCAATCTCTCCTTTGGAGTTTTTAAGTTCGTTAATCTGGTGCATTTTAGCCTTTTTCCTTAACTTTGGCGTATTTAAATAACTTTCGACTTTAATGGCTTAGAATATGTATATTTTAATCTATTTATTATACTATCTATTTTATAATGAAAAAAAACACAAAATCTTTATAAAAAGCAGGATAAAATCAACCTTTATGTTCAGGAGCAAAAAGGCAAAGCTTAAGCTCAGTCTAAGTCAGAAATTTGTTGTCAATGCCCTAAACAAGGTGCTCAACCCATTTGAAAAAGGATATGTTTTTCTGAAGAACTCTGCACTTAAATTAAATGAGAAATTTCCGACAGTTTACCATTACTTTGAGGGACTGATAAGGCATCATATTTTAACTCCAAGCAAAGAACTTTTCAGGTCTTCAAAGATAGGCGATATGGGCAGCTTTATAACATCAAATGTAATAAAAAGGCTGCCTCATGTTGACGAATCTCATGTTGAGGAAATACTGAGCAACCCGTCCAATAAGTCGTTCCTGGAAGTCCTTACAGAAGGATTTGGCATAAACAAGTCCAAAGAAAAAACCTATACTGTGCTTGGCAATAGTAGTTTTAAAAGAATATTGATTGCAAACAGGGGCGAGATAGCCCTTAGGATAATAAGGGCATGCAGGGAGCTTGGCATTGAAAGCGCTGTCATTTATTCTGATGAGGAAAAAGACTCCCTGTCTGTAAAGTTTGCCGACAAGTCATACAGCATAGGCAAGCCAAAAAATTATCTTGATATCAAAAAAATAGTAAGCATAGCAAAGCAAGGAGGTTGCGATGCAATCCATCCAGGATACGGGTTTCTGGCTGAAAACCCTAAATTTGCAAAGGTGTGCGAGAAAAAAGGCGTCAAGTTTATTGGTCCATCGTTCAAAATGATAAAAAAGTTGGGCGACAAGGTAGAGGCTAAAAAAGCAATGCTTAAGTCAAGCATTCCTGTTATTGAAGGCATAAGGGAAGACTTGAGGAGCAGGAAGCACGCTTTAAGGGTTGCAAAGCGAATCGGCTGGCCTGTCATATTGAAGGCATCTGCCGGAGGAGGTGGCAAGGGAATGAGGATTGTTGCCAAAGAGGAAGAAATGTTTGACGCTTATGAAAGCGCAAAAAAAGAGGCATTGAACGCTTTTGGCGATGATTCACTTTATATTGAGAAATACCTTGAAGAGCCCCATCACATAGAGTTCCAGGTGCTTGCAGACAAATATGGAAATGTCATTCATTTGGGAGAAAGGGACTGCAGCATACAGAGAAGGCACCAGAAATTGGTTGAAGAATCCCCAAGCCCGGCTTTGAATCCTGAATTAAGGGAAGTGATGGGAAATGCAGCTGTCAATGCGATAAAGGCAATTGGTTATGAAGGGGCTGGAACTGTTGAATTCCTTCTTGACAAGAGCAGGAATTTCTATTTTATTGAGATGAACACAAGAATCCAGGTTGAGCACGGGGTTACAGAAATGGTAACCAATGTTGACTTAGTCAAGGAGCAGATTAAGCTTGCAGAAGGCGCAAAACTCGCTTACAGGCAGGAAGACATCAAGATTGAAGGGCATGCAATAGAATGCAGGATCAATGCAGAGGACCCTTCAAAAGACTTCAGGCCATCCCCAGGCACAATTATTAATTATTTACCGCCAGGAGGTCCTGGCATAAGGATAAGCAGCTCGTGCCACTCGGGATGCGAGATCCTGCCCCAGTTTGACTCATTGATTGCATTGCTCATCTGCTACGGGAGCACAAGGCATGAGGCGATAGCAAGAATGAAAAGATCCTTGGGAGAGTTCATAATCGAAGGCGTTAAGACAACAATTCCCTTTCACCAGCTGGTTTTGGGCAAGAGGCAGTTCTTAAGGGGAAATGTGACAACCTCTTTTATCGAGAACAACAAAATCATGGAAGAGCTGAAAGGAGCAAAAGAGAAGAAAAAAGAGGAACTTCCAAAGGAAAAGAAGGTGCTGATTGTCACAACAGCAGTTGCGCAATACCTTGCAAAGAAACAGCAGCCTAACAAAAAAATAAACCCATGGATGATGGCAGCTCGCCAAGAGTCAATGAATGAAGGCATTCTTGAGGAATAAATAAATGAAATCGGCAATTTATATGGAAGGTCATAGATTTGAAGAAACCGAATTTAAATCTGAAGATGATTTTGAAAAAATAATAAAACAAAATTCTAAAACTATTTTTGGGGATAATACTATCTATCTTGATCTAAAAAATAGAATAGAAACAAAAACTCTAGGGGGGTCAATACCAGACGGGTTTCTTTTTGATTTTAAAGATAAGGAAAATCCAGAATTTTATATAGTTGAAGTAGAACTTGAAAGTCATCCTTTTGATGGACATATATTTCCACAAATTAAAAAATTTTTTGCATTTTTTAAAAATCCAAAAAGTAGGGATGATTTAATAGGGAGAATTCATCATTTTATAACAAACAATACAATAGAAACAGATTTCAAGAAATATCTGGGAAACAAAGAATTGTACAAAACTTTAAAAGACACTATAGAAAACAGTCAAAATATATTATTGATTATAAATGAAAATAAACAAGAATTTGAAGAAACTGAAGATACTATAACAGAATGGGCAAGATTTGTTAAAGTTGAAATTTTAAAACAGTATACCGCAAACAATAAGACCATATTTACTTTAAATCCAGATTTTGAAAATATAGGACTTTTTGAGTCTACATCTAAAGAAGAACATGAAGATGTAAAATACACCGAAAACTTCCATTTAGAAGGTAGTGAAGAGGAAATTGTTAGCATATACACAGAAATAAAAAATTTTATTATAAGCTTAGATTCTAATATTAAAATAAACCCTCAAAAATATTATATATCCTTAAGAGAAAAAAAGAATTTTGCTTATTTAGACATAAAAAGAAAGAAAATCAAAATCGCTATTATGGTGCCTTATGAAATGGGAAATTC
Source organism: Candidatus Woesearchaeota archaeon (assembly GCA_016185865.1). Taxonomy (GTDB): domain Archaea; phylum Nanobdellota; class Nanobdellia; order Woesearchaeales; family GW2011-AR4. Next base: position 4,265 of record JACPMU010000096.1, read on the forward strand.
AATTATTAAATATCACAAATTAAGAAAATTTACAGATGGAATACAAAGATTTTATGGCAACCCGTCATTTGAAATAACAATAGAAAATAAACAAAATTTTGACGAAGTTAAAACTATTCTTCAAGAAGCTTATAAAAAACAGAAATAGTTCTTGATATGTACAAAACCTATCATTTCAAATCCCTTACAAGTACGCAAGACAAGGCAAAAGAATTCTCTAAAAGAGGATTAAGCAATATTGTAGTGATTGCAGATGTGCAGGCCAAAGGCAGGGGCAGGTTCAAGAGAAAATGGCATTCCGGAAAAGGGGGCTTGTGGATGTCAATTTTATTAAAGCCAAAAAATATGGGCAATCTGCAGTACCTTACTTTTGCTGCAGCAGTTGCTGTTGTCATGTCAATAAAAAAAATAACAAACTTGAACACAAATATAAAATGGCCAAATGATGTTCATTACAAAAGGAAAAAACTATGTGGAATCCTGACAGAGGGTATTTTTGGAAAAGAAAACTATGCTGTTGTCGGCATCGGCCTCAATGTAAACCAAACTGAATTTCCTGAAGATATCAAAAATACAGCATCGTCATTAAAAATAATAAAAAAACAAACGATAAATATCAAAAAATTAACACAAAAAGTCATTAGCGAGTTTTTCACTTTATACAACAATTACTATAATAAAAATAAATATGGGGATATCCTGAAAATGTGGAAAAAGCACTGCGATACCATAAACAAAAATGTAGTTGTTATCACAACAGCAAAAAAGATTAAAGGAAAAGCCATTGGCATCGATAAGGATTGCAGCTTATTGTTAAAATTAAAAAATGACAAAATCATCAAAATCATAGAAGGGGACATTAATGTAAGATATTAGCCAATCTTAATCTTTCTTCTCAAATTATCCGGTATTTTCATTGATTTCATCTTTTTCTTGTCGACAAAAACATTGATTGTGTAGCCTGAAGCAAGCAGTTTCATACCCTTCTTCCTGAAAACACTGCATTCAAACTTTATACTTTTTTCCTTTACTCCAGAAATTTTTGTTTCAATGACAACAATGTCATCATATCTTGCAGGATGGAAGTAATTGCAATGGGCTTCCACAACAGGAGTTATTATGCCTTTCTTGTTAAGATCAGCATAGTTAATTTTTAAGCTCCTGAAAATCTCCCTTCTGCCGCTTTCAAACCACCTGAAGTAGTTTGCATAATAGACAACCTGGCCTGCGTCTGTGTCGCCGTAAATAACGCGATGCTCAATTTTGTGCATAAAAATGGGTACAATAAGTCATTTATAATCTTTACCACAATCTTTAAAAAAGAGATGAAATAACTCAAGTATAATGGCTATCTTGAAGAATTTACCCATATTAAGAAAATTAGTGGACACAAGCTATGCAATCCTTATTGTAATCATCCTGAGTGCGTTAGTCGGCCTGATACTCGCATTTCCCGTAAAATTGCTATGGAATTATGTTTTTGGGAGATACCTGACAATAAACTGGTTCCAGGCATGGGCACTGAATGTGCTTGCTGGGATATTGTTCGGGCAGAAAAATTCTAACAAATAAAAATATAAATACAGGTTTTAAACTATAATTAGAGGTGGAAGCTATCTTAAGCTTAGGGATTAAAAATAATAATATAAAATTTATCGAATTCTTGCCAAGGATAGATTTTGGATTAAACCCTGAGTTTGGCAGCACATCATTGGATGGAGATGGACCCAAAAGAGAACAAACTGATATTGATGTACAAATTGATGAGCCACAACCAGCAACTCAAGTTGCCCCGCCTTCTGTACGGCATTTAGATGATTTAGTTATTCCTGATGGAATAGGGGTTTTAGAGCGGATTTCCTATGGCAACAGAAAAAAAGAAGATTCCCAAGTAGCTGTATTCTATTATCTTTTTTTTGATAAACAGCCAAGGCAGTCATTTCCTGCTTCAAACCCAAAATATCTGCTATATGCCTATCTTGCGCTTAGGAAATCATTTACTTACACCGGAAGGTACAAAACTTTTGCTCCTGCAGCAGAATATTTTACAGAAGCAACGTATGAACCATCAGAATCATCAAAGCCATATTCATATGCAGCAAATTATCCTCTTGTTCACATAGTTCTTCTTGAGCAATTTGACCCGAAAAAAGAAATCTACAACATAGCAAGATTATTTGTGCCAAGGCTGAAAGTGCCAACTCAAGATATTTATGTAAGCTATGCTCAGGATTTTCAAACAAATGCAAATCCATTGTCAGCTGAACAACCCACTCCTGCTGAAATTGCAACAACATTTGCTAAATTATTGTATCCAATTACTTTGTCAATTCAACAAACAAATATTGTCCAACCAGAGCGGGGAACAGATAAATTAACTGATAAACTTTTAAAAACCCCTCCTCAAATCCAAGGACACAATCCAATTCCACAAAGTCCAGCGACTCTTGAAGCAAATATAAGAATCATTTACAGGCTTCAAAGCACGCCGCGGCATGAAATTTATAACATTAATCCATACCATCAAATACAAGTTTCTCCTGCAAATAATCCAATTCAACAAACTCAAATTTTTGGACCGAGAATTGAGTCAAGAGTGGCAGCATTTTTTGCTGGCAGAACTTATCAAGAGCCTTATACCAGGGAAACATACAGGTTTTATCCAGGAATAGCAAAGCCTTTGGAAAAAAGAAACAGAGATGACAATATGCAAAAACCCGATAGAAGTTCAGAATATGAAGCAGAAACAGATAATACAAGAAAAGAGGGTTATTCAGCTAATAAAGATGAAGATAAAAACCCAGCAAATCAAAAATTTGCCGATGAAATAATATATATAAAGAAATCTGCAAAAGAAGCAAAAGAGGAGAAAGAAACTAAAACCGAGAAATATATTGTAGAAAATGACAATCCAGATGATAAGAAAGAATCAAAAAACTCTGCACCATCTTATGTTGCAACAGCTGGATTGGCAGCAGGCGCAGGATTAGTTGCTTTGGCCGGAAAGACATTCTCTCTTTTTAGGAGGAAAAAAAGAAAATACAATTCTGTTACTGAAATCACAAATTACCAAAGTAAAGTTGCCACTATTGGCGCAGTTCCGACCATAGATAATGTAGTAGCGCCCGCAGAGCACAAGAGATTTAACACTATCTTTAAAAATAATATGGCAGCAATAGTTGCAGAATTAAAAGCAAAAGCAGGTTACGGGAAAGTAGGCATTTACATTCAGGATAACGAAACTGGTGAATCTTATGGCTTGGATGAAAATATCCAAATGTCGACCCCATCATTAAACAAAGTTGCGATAACCTTTGCTGCAGCTTACTTGGCGGAAAGAGGCATTCTGGATACAACAAAAAGAATTTCTATAGATAAGGAATGGGTGCACGATCGTGAAATAAGGCACCATCCCGAATACGCTAAAGCCGATACTTTATTTGAATACCAAGGATTGCGAAAATCCACTAATAGAGAATCAAGCAACACAGAAGCAACTCACCTATTGAAACTTATCGGTGACGGAAACATTGAGCTTGGAATTAAAAGGGTTAATGATGTGCTAGGTGAGGTTGGCATTCAGGAAATAAGAATAAATGCAGCATACCAGCGAGGACAGCGCTATGAGGACAACGTCGGAACCGCAAAAGCAATCACTAAATTAATGACAATTGTGCAGAGCGGGCAATACCTTAATGAACAGCATACAAGAGAAATTATGGAGGATTTGGAAGGAACAAGAACAAGAGACCTAAAGGAACAGATAACAGATGGATTTAGGGATTTGTTTCAGACATCCGAAATCGGGATTAAGCAGACATTGTGGGAGCGCGGGATGGGATACACATTTTACATCGGAAATAAATATTCAGGAACTGTAGTCTTTGACAGGCCAGTTAATGTTCTTTATAAGGATGAAATTACAGCCAGAGGCGACGAAAGAAAGCCAACCTCGATATTTGAAGAATCAAGAAGATACATCACAAAAATTAATAATTTGTTAAGCCAGCATCTGAATCCCAAAAATTTTAAAATAAATATTAGCCAAAAAGCCGCTTAGTCATTCAATCACAGCCAGCACATATCCTTTGCTGACATTATCGTCCTTCTTGACTTTTATTTCCTTTATCTTGCCGTCTTTTGGGGATGTTATGTCATTCTCCATCTTCATAGCCATTATTGTAAACAGGCTCTGACCCTGCTTTACATTTGAGCCTTGCTTAACCTTAATCTCGTAAATAATGCCCGGCAATGGGGCTGTTATCTCAACCTTTCCTTCCTCAACTGATTGTTTCTTGTGCAGCCTTTCAACTGCTGACTGCTCAACATCTTTTTTTGTCTCGACCTCATAGACATCCCCTTCGCAATGGACAATAATCTTGCCTTCTTCTGTTTCTTCAACAAAAACCTTGTAGTCTCTGCCGTCAACCTTGACAATAAGCTCTTCCATTCTTATAAAGGCATATTGCCGTGCTTTTTAGCAGGCCTTTTCTCCCTTTTGGAAAGCAACATTTCCAGGCATTTAATCAATGCAATTCTTGTATTCCTTGGCTCTATTATAATATCAATCTTTCCAAGCTTTGTAGCAGCATAAGGATTGAGGTATTTTTCTGAATATTGCTCAACAAGCTCAGATTTTGATTTCGGGTTTTTGCTTAGCTCATCCCTGTTGATGATGCTGACCGCTTGTTCAGCGCCCATGACAGCGATTTCGGCAGTTGGCCATGCAATAACCTTATCAAAGCCCATGTCTTTGGACACTAATGCAATGTATGCTCCTCCAAAAGCCTTTCTCAAAACAAGGGATATTTTTGGCACAGTGGCTTCGGAATAAGCATACAAAACCTTTGCTCCGTGCCTTATAATTCCATCATGCTCCTGCTCGGTGCCCGGCAAATAGCCTGTCACATCAACAATATTGATTAAAGGTATGTTAAAGCAGTCGCAAAATCTTACAAACCTGGAAATCTTGCCGGATGAATTTATGTCCAAACAGCCAGCCAATACTTTTGGCTGGTTGGCAACAACTCCAACAACATTGCCGTCAAGCCTTGCAAACCCTATCACAACATTGCATGCAAACAAAGGCTGAACCTCAAAAAATGATTTTTTATCAAAAACCTCAGCAATCACGTCTTTGATGTCATAAGTCTTTTTCGAGTCTTCTGGAACAATTGCCTCAAGCTTTTTTGCCTCTCTGGCTTTGCTGTCAGAAGAATAATACGGCGGATTTTCAAGGTTATTCTGGGGAAGATAGCTTAGCAATGCCTTAACCATGTCAAAGCATTCCTTTTCACTGTCAGCCATGAAATGTGCAACTCCGCTTTTCTCATTATGGGTTTTAGCGCCTCCAAGGCCTTCAAAATCAATCGACTCATTGGTTACTGTTTTAATAACATCAGGGCCTGTAATGAACATGTAGCTTGTATTTTTAATCATGAAGATGAAGTCAGTCAAAGCAGGAGAGTAAACAGCAATGCCTGCGCATGGGCCAAGTACGACAGAGATTTGAGGTACTATTCCTGACATTAAAGTATTAAGCTGGAATATCCTGCCTCCTGTGTCCAAAGCGGAAATCCCCTCCTGTATCCTTGCCCCTCCGGAATCCAGCAGCCCTATGCAAGGACATCCTGTCTTTAATGCAAGCTCCATCACATGAACTATTTTTTTGTTGTGCATCTCACCCATTGAGCCGCCCATGAAAGAAAAATCTTGTGAATATACATAAACAGGCTTTTTGCTTATTGTGCCATAACCTGCAACAACACCATCACCAGCTCTTTTTTTGTGCTCAAGCTCCCTGCTTTGCAGCTCTGCAAAAGCATCCAATTCCACAAAAGAATCAGCATCCAGCAGATATTTTAAGCGCTCTCTTGCTGTCAGTTTGCCTTTCTTGTGCTGCAGCTCAGCAGCCTGCTTGTCATTCTGCAGCTCTCTGCTCTTATTAAGAAACTCCTTAAGCTTATTGTCCCCCATAGACCATGCTTATGAATGATAGTTTAAAAAGGTTTTTGTGGGTTATTTGAGTGCTCTAGAACAGCTTAAATCCCCTGCTTTCTGTTGTGCCTATTATGCCACCTTCAACTATCTTTAACAAAATCTCTTTTTCTTCCTGAATGCTCCTATGCTTGCGCAATATTGCCCTTCTGTTGCTGTTTGGCGTTATTTGCAGCTCTATGAGGCACTTGCTGCCGTACTTCAGAATATCCCCTCCTACAATATTGACCTTGTTCTTGTCATCAAAATCCGTGTAGACCTGGTTGGTTACAAGCACAGGGATGTTTTTTTTCCTTGCTATTTCTGTGAGGCAGGATATCTGCTTTCCAAGCTCCCTGTTGACATCCTGTATATCCTCATTTTTGCCAAGCTCAAGCCTGTAAAGCATTGCTATTGTATCAACAATGATCAGCCCAATCCTGTCATTGACAATATCCTTCAGCTTTTCGAATGACTTCTTCTGCTCGGCAAAGCTTGTCGGCTTTAAAAAAATTATTTTGTCAAGTATTTTTTCATAATCCTGGCTAATATGGGATGCTATCTGTTTCAGCCTCTCAAGGGAAAATCCCCCTTCGCTATCGACATAAACAACCTTTTTGCCGCTTCTTGCCACATTTATAGCGCAGAGCAGGCAAAGAACAGTCTTTCCCGAGCCGGCTGGCCCGTAAATTGTAGTGATGACATCATTTTCATATCCGCCATCAAGCATGGCATCAAGCACCTTGCTGCCTGTTGTGATTTTATTTGACGATTCTGCCATGAATCAGAGGCATTCTCGGGAATTTTAAAAATTTGTCGTTTTAAGGAAAGATTTTAATATGCTCTCAGGTTCTTATTGCACATGAAAAAATCAAAGGCAACAGCTGTTGCATCATTCGTGCTTGGGCTGTTTTTCTGGATACCGCTCATCAATCTTATTTGCGGGGCACTGGCCATTTATCTTGGCATAAAATCAATAAAAAAAATAAGGCAGAATCCTAAGCAATTTGGCGGGAGATGGCTTGCTGTTCTTGGGATAATCCTTGGAGTGATTGTTTATGCAGCTTACTTGACAGCCATAGGCATGTGTTTTCTTGGCTTTAAAGAAATATGCAAAAATATTGATTTGTCATTCCTGGCATAGCAGCAATCCAATAGAAATATTTAAAAGCATGGGTTTTTTATTCTCCTCTATGGAAGACCCGATAATGATTTTTTCCAGCGTGCTTTTCGGGATTGTACTGTTATTTTTGGCTTTTTTGTTTGCTGTGTTTGTCATATCCAGATTCATGAAGAAGGAGAATGCGGCATTTGCCCCAAAAGTCAGTATTGTTGTGCCAGCCTATAACGAGGAAAAAAACATAGAGGAATGCATTGATGCAGTGTTCGCCTCAAATTATCCCAAAAATAAGCTTGAGGTCATTGTTGTTGATGACGGCTCAACAGACAACACGCTGAAAATCCTTGAAAAATACAAAAAAATCAGAGTTCTGAAGCAAAACCACCTTGGAAAAGTCGAGGCATTAAACAATGGAATAATGAACTCGTCAAATGAGTTTGTTTTGACGCTTGATGCAGACACCACCCTGGATAAAAACTGCATCAGGGAGATAGTAAAGCCATTTTTGGGCAAAAGCATTGGTGCAACCACCGGGAACAACCACATAAAGAATAAAAAGTCAGTTTTAAGCATGTTCCAGAACATAGAGTACCACTTCACGAATCTGATGAGGGGCAGCTTTTCAGCTGTTTTCAGGCAGGGCGCATGGATATCAGGGTCTTTGGCATGCTACAGGAAATCATCGCTCAAGAAGATAGGCTATTTTAAAAAAGACACTATGGCAGAGGACATAGACATTGCGCTGGAGCTTAAAAAAGCCGGCTACATGACTGTTATTGTTCCTGCAGCCTTCGGCCACACAATAGTGCCAACAAGACTCAAAGAGCTTTACAAACAAAGAGTGAGGTGGTGGATAGGCACACTGCAGGCCATAGTTAAAAATAAACAGCTCTTTTCCACAAAATCAGCGCCATCGATACAGTATCTTTACATAAGCCACTTTTGGTGGTCTTTTTACGCATTTTTGTCTTTGCCTTTGATAATATACCAGATTAACTACTGGCTACCGTACAACACGCAAAGCCTGTTCAGCATTGCAGGCTACTTTTTCAGGTGGTTCAGCCTTATGGGGCCGATTTACGTGCTTTACAAAATACCTGATTTTGGAATATCTTTGTACAGCATTTTTGGAGTTTTGGCAGGCGTAATGATGACTTTAATCAGCATAGCTGCACTGAGGATTTTCAATGACAGGCTTGGCCTTAAAAACATCTTTGCAATATTTTTTTACTTTCCTTATACAATAGTTTTAAATATGATAATATTAGTCAGCATGCTTAATCACAGGTTTTGGAAGAGGAGCTTTTATTTAAAGTGAAATAAAATGGCAATAACGGAAATTTTGCAGCAGTATACTGGGCTGATAGTCAGTTTCTTTTCATGGTACAGTGAAATAGGCAGGAAAATGCTTGACTTCCTCTATGTAGTATTTGACAGCACATTTAATGCGCTGCTCTTAATAGCCTTTTTAGTGTCGTTCCTTTACTTGATAATGTCCCTTTATGCATTATTGAATAAGCGCAAGCATAAAAATGAAAAAAACTATGATGGAGAATTGCCGTTTGTAACCGTGCAAATTCCAACCTTCAACGAGCTTGCAGCCATAAGATGCGCCAAAAACTGCCTAAGCTTTGACTATCCAAAGGACAAGTACGAAATCATAATAGGGGATGACAGCAACAAGACTGAAATATCAGAAAAACTGCAGGAATTTTCAAGCGAGCATGACTTGGTAAAAGTAATCAAGAGAAAAAGCAATGAAGGATACAAGCCAGGCAACTTAAACAATATGCTGAGGCATTCAAAAGGCTCTATCCTTGTCATTTTTGACTCGGATTTCATGCCGCCTTCGGATTTTTTGGCAAGGATTGTGCAGCCTTTCATGAAAGACAGCAAAATAGCAGGAGTGCAGGCACGATGGACATTTGTAAATGCAAGCGAGAATATGGTAACTGCACTTGGCACAACTATCGTCTCGATATTCCACCACATAACAATACCTTTTATGCACAGAAGCCAGAAAATAGCATTTCTTTGCGGCTCAGCTGAGGCTGTGAGGAAAGATGTGCTCCTGAAGCTTGGCGGCTGGGAAAAAGGCAACTTCACAGAAGACATAGAATTTTCGCTGAGGCTCATAAAAAACGGCTATAGGATAGAATATCTAGATGATCTGGAATGCGACAGTGAGGTGCCATACACAATCAAGGATTTATACAGGCAGCAGATGAGATGGGCTTACGGAGTCATATATTCCTGGAAAAAGCATTTCATGTGCATCAATAAGAGCAGGCATCTTAATCTGCTCGGCAAGCTTTATGTCCAGGGAATCCTGTGCAGCGGCTATCTGCTCTCCTTGCTGTTGGCAGGCTTGTTCATAACAGGCACATTAAGCCTTATAACCCATGCCCCTGAACCAATTCAATGGGGGGAATTCACCTTCAAATTATTCAGGAACATAGCATTGACAAGCGGCTTATTGTTTGCAAGCATTATAGCCCTTGCAAAGGCAAACAAGTCAAAATTGACTTTGCCGATGATAGCATCTTCTTTCAGCCACGGCATTGTCGTTACATACTATGTTAATGTAGGCATCTTCAAGGCGCTGGTTAAAGCTCCTATGGAATGGTTCATGCTGAACAAGCACGGCAACAAGATAGACTGATTCTCTTTAGAAAGTATTATTTATTCTTTGATATTCTTTAACAAAATGAGGATTAAGAACAACATTGGAATAATCTTGATAATAATTGCCTTTATCTGCGCAAATGCGCTTTTTATTAATTTTTATTTTTTTTTCTGGTGGGACAGCTCTGTCTACATCAGCATGGGCAAATACATCTTTTCTTTTGGATAGTCAGGCTTGTGGGAGGAGTCAAGGCCATTGGTGTTCCCGTTCATACTGGGCATTGGCTGGAAGCTTGGCTTTGATGCCATATTCTTTGCAAGGATAGTGTCTGTTGTATTTGCAGTTCTTACCATATTCATGACTTATTCAATTGGATTAAGGCTCTTTTCAAGGAAAACAGGCTTGTTGGCAGCGTTTTTTACCGCATTTTCATTCAATTTTCCAAGAAACTGGTCATAATATCCATGCCCGTACCCAATCCTGTGGCCGCTTTTATCAAAAGCAATTCCGGGAACGATAACCAAATCTAATTTACCAATATCGACATTTTTTATTTTATTTTCCCTCGGCTCCAAAATCCCAAAAGTTTTCGGCTCTAAATCGCTAAAGTCTTTTATTTCTGATAATTGCAGCATCGAATTGTTTTTTTCAACATAAGGGACAATGATATTTTTTCCATTTTCCTTTTTATTTGCCAATAACTCCTTAATTGTTTCTATGGTACCAACTTCATTATTAAAAGAAACATAAAATAAAATATTTTTTGAGTTTTTGAATTCGTCCAATGAATAAAGGTTTTCCCTTATTTTAGCGCTTTTTTCTGCAATTTCGATTTTAGAAAGGGCTTTTCTTTTTTCAAAAATTGCATCTTTTAATGCTTTTTTCATCCTAAAATATTTTTAATGTGCTCAACCCTTTTTTGAATTAATTCCTTTGTCCCAATATCTTTCCTGTGAAAAACCTTTCCTTTGACGCTGCTTGCGCCTTCTTCTGCAATCTTTTCCGCTTCGTCCAAATTATCTCCAATGCCAAGGAATGCTATTGCCCTTGAGCCAAGCATGTACAATCCATCACTTCTTTGCTCGACAGAAGCGTAATACATTTTTGCTGAGCCATTGCTATTATTATTGCCCTTGCCATCATTACCCCTACCATAATTTTTTAAAATTTCAATTTTTTCATTCTTAAGAGGAGCGTCAGGGTATCCATTCGGAACAACATACTTGCATACTGTTGCTTTCTTTTCAAACTCAACCTTAACGCGGCTTAATTCCTGCGTTATTATTGCATGGCATATTCCTGCCAAATCTGTCTTTAATAGAGGCAAAACGTTCATTGCCTCCGGATCCCCAAACCTTGCATTGTACTCAACAAGCTTTACGCCTTTTTTGGTCAGGATAAAG
>JACPMU010000092.1 GCA_016185865.1 Candidatus Woesearchaeota archaeon
TCCTGCTGCCATTTCTCAAAATCCTCAATCAGCTTGTATATCACGTTGTTTGACAATACCTTAACATTTCCTGTCCTGACATCCGGCATTAAATTCACATTAAATCCAAGCACAACGCTTTGCAAAGGCTCTTTTTCATAGTTTGCCTCTGCATCCAATACATCTTTTTTTGAGATGCTGCCTATGCTTGCTTTCTTGATTTCAATGCCTTTTTCCTTCAGCATCTTCGCAAGGGCCTCCAAGGAGCCGAGGGAATCTGCCTTTATCACTACACCCTGTTTGTCGGTTTCTATAACAACCTCTTCAACTTCTTTTTTGATTTCTTCCTTTGCTTTTTCAATTTCACTTGGCAAACAGCTCCTCAGCGGCATGCCTGCAACGACATTTCCAAGCTCAGGCGCTGAAATCTTGACTCCTGCTGCTGCAGAAACCTTCTTTACTGTTTTGAACTTGGCTTTCTTGTCGCGCATCTCTGCCAATGGCATCGGCTCGAACAAAGCCTTGATTTTTGTCGAAATCGGCTCGTTCAGTGAGCCGATAACAATTGTATCATTCTGCTTTAAAGAGCCGTCATAGAGGATAACATCAGCTGTTGTTCCGAGCCCCTTTTCCTCCTTGACTTCAAGCACAGTTCCTTTTGCATTTCCATGCACATTTACTTTCAGGCTTTCCTCGAGGAATTTTTGCGACAGGCCTGCCATCACCATCAGCAATTCTGCTAACCCTTCCTTTGTTTTTGCAGATGCTGGAATTATTGCTATCTGCTTTGTATAATCTTCTATCCTGTCAAACCTCTCTGCATTAAAACCGAGCTCTGCCATTTTTCCCACAATTTCGTAAAGCTTTTTCTCAAGAAGCATCATCAAATTCTCCCTCTGCTTTTGTATGTTTTCCAGCAGACCTATTTCAGGAGCTGAAATCCATCCCTGCAATAGGTCAATCTTGTTAAGCGCAATGACAAAAGGGGTTTTATACTGCTTAAGGATGTCTATGCATTCCTGCGTCTGCAGCTTTATGCCTTCATTTATGTCTATCACCAAGACAGCGATGTCAGCAAGATTTCCGCCTCTTTTTCTCAAATTTGTAAAAGCAGCATGGCCTGGCGTGTCAATGAAAACAAAGCCCGGGATTTTTATCTGCAGCTTGTGCCTGTCAAGCAGATTCCCGCAGATCTTTTTGATAACATCTGCTGTTATCAGGGAGCATCCTATGCTCTGTGTTATCCTGCCTGGCTCTGACTCGACAATAGCGGTGTTCCTAATTGTATCAAGCAGCTGGGTTTTTCCAGAGTCCACATTTCCCATTATTGTAACTATAAGTTGCCTAAGCATATCATTAGGATAATAAAGTATATTTTTAAAGCTATGCTCGGAAAGGTTTTTATTGGATGCAGAAATTCTTCCGGTTATGCGCATAACAATCAATGAAGGCTCAGCCAAATTAAAAATACCAAAAGCGGAAAAAATATCAAAGGAAATGGGGGTTTTTTACAATCCTGTGATGAGCCTGAACAGGGACATTTCTGTTTTGCTGCTGAATTCAGTAAACAAAAACAATATGCAGATAGCAGACCCTTTGGCAGCAACCGGAGTCAGAAGCATCAGGTTTTTGAAGGAACTGGCCAAAAATAAGATTAAAAAAATATACATTAATGACCATGATAAAGATTCGATAAATTTGATGAAAAAAAATCTAAAATTAAACAATATCAGATATAAAAACAATAAAAAATTTATGATCAAAAATGAAGACGCAAACTCCTTTCTTTTAAATTCAAGCGGGTTTGACTATATCGATATCGATCCTTTTGGAAACCCTAACTATTTCCTAGATGCAGCGTGCAAAAGGCTTGCAAGAAATGGGATTCTTGCAGTCACGGCAACCGACACAAGCGCATTGTGCGGCACGTTCCCAAAGGCTTGCATCAGAAAATACTGGGCAATTCCAAAGAAAAATGCAATAATGCATGAAACCGGATTGAGAATTCTGATAAGGAAAATACAGCTGACTGCTGCGCAGTACGACAAGGCGCTTGTTCCAATATTTTCCTATTCCAGAGAGCATTACATGAGGGTTTTTTTAAGGAATGCAAAAGGAAAAAATGAGGTTGACAAAATATTGAAACAGCATGGAATTTTTAATGATGCCGGCCCCATGTGTCTTGGAAGCTTATGGGACAAGGATTTAGCCAATAAAATATACAATAATGCTTTAAAGAATAAGATATTCCAAAAAAATCAGGAATTAATCAGATTTTTAAAAACAATAAAAGAAGAGTCAAAAATAAACACAACGGGATTTTACGACTTGCATGACATATCCCAAAAATATAAGATAAAACATTTGCAAAAAAAAGAAAGGATAAAAGAAAAAATAAAAAAAATTGGTTACAAAGCCAGCGACACTCATTTTAAGGGAGAAGGCATAAGAAGCAGCATTTCTATCGATAAATTAATAAAAATCTTGAAAAACAGCTAGCCGACTGCCCTTCTCACATCAGTAACTTCAACAGACTCAACTCCGTCAATCTGCGATATTGTATTTTCCAGTTTTTCTGTGCTTCCTTTGCTTTCGTCCATGACAAAGAATATGTTCAGGGCCTTTAATCCAAAGGCAACAGGCTCTATCTGCGTCTTGAACTCCCTGGAATTGCAGAATTCAACAATCTTTTTTTTTGCCTGAATCTCAATTTTGGACAGGTCAATGCCCGGATTCTGCGGCATTATCCTCATAGTAACAACTACATTTGCCATTTAATTAGGGCCTTCAAAGCCGCATTCAGAACATCTGTATTTTGCAGCTATATGCCTGCAGTGATTGCACCTCACAATCTCGATTTTTGCGCATTTTGGGCACATGAACCTTGTAGAGCCTATTGTATTAGAAATCCTTTTTTTGCACGAGCTGCATACTGCCTGTTTTGCTGCCATTCACTCTGGGATAAGATTTTAATTTAAAAAGGTTGTTGTTTTATTGAAATAACTTTGTTTTCTTCATCAACATTAAAAATATCGCCAAGAAACTGCTGTATTGCATATATATTTGTCCTGCAGTGGTTTGTTATTTCAGAAACTTTAATTGAGGAACTGCCAATCAATGCCATAAAAGGCAATATTTGGTCTGCCAAATGCCTGTCAACAGGAGCTTTGCTTTCAATCTCCTTTATCAGATTTCTGGCTGCTTCCTCTCCAACAGTCTCTGCCTTTTTCCCCTGTTCCCCCAAGGCATCTGCCCCGATTCTTATCGGATTGTTTTCATCAATATCATCCTTGTTCTTTGAGAATATTGCCCAAAGAGTTATTCCAGATCCAATGGACAAGGTTTCCTGGTATTCGGAGCTTATCTTTATAGGAACATTGAACTTTTTGCCAAGAATTGATTGGGCTGAATGGGACTGCCTTTCCGCAACCCTTGCGCTTTCAAGGTTTTGTGAAGCATGCGATATTCCCTTGATTTGAATCAAATGATGCTGTTCTATGAGATTATATGGCTTTGCATTTTGCTTTAGATGATTATGAAACTCCTCAAAACCGGAAAAATCATTTAACCTGAACTTTGGGTTTATCTTAATCTCCACTTTTCCATTTCCTTTTGGATAGTATCCTCTTTTCAGTAATTTAGCATCAATTTTCGCAAACCTCTGCAGCTGCGGCAGCAGAACACTGTTAAAATAATCAAATGGCTGGCTCCATTTGGTATCGGTGCCTCCAATTAAAGTTATTGTTATGGGCTTTGACACGAATATTGAAGGGGACAATAGGGCTTGTAGCAGAAGCGTTATAGAGCCTGCTGTTTCAATGTCAATGTTTAGATTTTTAGCAACAAGCTTTTTTGGATAATATTTCAAATATAAAGAGCCTAGCTCTGCACCTTCTGCATTGGCATTGCATAATTCTTGCAGCGATTTAACACAATACAAATGCTGGCTTTTCAGTCCAGAGTCCTTGCGCCCTTTCCTTATGTCATGTATTTCAAAAGGCTTCTGGGTTATGGTGGAAAGGGCTAATGCTGTTCTTGCTATCTGGCCCCCGCCTTCAAGATAAGCGCCATCAATCCTAATCATAAAACAAAAGAAAACAGCAACTTAATATAAATCTTTCAAATATTCTGCACGTCTGCCAGGCCAGCATCCAAATCGCTCAGCTCATCAGCGCTTAATTCCTTATCAACGCTGTCAACATTGGTCAGGTCATTTCCGACAGCATCAACAGCTGCATCTCCTGTTGTAGCAGTTGCAGGAGCTTTTACCATGACATCCGGTTCTTTGTCCATCACTGGCTCTTTTGCAGCCTGCTGGCATGCAGCAACAGAAACAATCATCAAAACAAGCATTGATAACAATATTTTTTTCATAAGTTACCACCTATCTGGGCTGGTTATCTATGTCAATATTTAAACCTTTCTCATCAAATAAAAAAATAAAAAATTAAATCAGGTTGAAGCAGCCGCTTCTGTGCCTGATTCAGTTGTTGCAGTCATTGTAGTGTCTGCGCTTGCTGTAGTTTCTTGTGCAACTTCCACCTCAGTTTCAGCTGATATGTCTGCTGCAGGATCAGCCTCTTTTATTTTCTTGACTATTGTCTTCAGTATGTCATGGGCTTCCTTTACAGCATCCCTTGCTTCCTTAAGCAGTTTGTTAGCTTCGTCAGCTGCCGCCTTTACTTCTTCATTGGTTGCATTGCCTGCCTTCAGGTCTAGCACTGCAGACAGCTTAGCCTGTGCCTGCGTGTACTTGTCCTTTGCAGCTGCAATTTTCTCGCTGAACTGGCTTACTTCTGCGCTTACATCAATCTCTATTCCTTTTTCCTTTGCTTTTGCAAGCACATTGTCAAGTTTCTTTTCAAGCACTATTCCCCTGTTTACAAGGCCCTCAACTCTTGCTGATACAACCCTTTCTGCATACAGCCTTGCCAAGTGCTTCAGCCTGTTCCACTTCTCCCTTAGGTTTTTTGCAGCCTCTTTTACCTGCTCTTTTGTTGTTGCAGCCTGTGCATCAGCCTTTATTGCATTGATTTCAGCAATCTGGGCATCTATATCTGCCACAATCTTTGCTTCCCTGTCATCAGCAATATTTTCGCTTTCTTGCACTTTTGCCTTTATCTTTTCAAGGTGCTTTATCAAGGCATCAGCAGTTCTCAGCAAATAATTCTTTGCGTGCTCCAAAGAAGCCTTCTCATCCTTTTTGTCTTTTGCCTCTTTCAGCTTTTGCCTTGCGTCTTCAAGCTTCTCTTTTGCTTCGTCAAACTCATCATCTGCTTTATCAAATTTCTCTCTTGCCTGTGCAAGCCTTGCAGATGATATTTCCCTTCTGTCAAGGTCTTCTGCATTTTTGACTTTGACAACTTTGATGGCTTTTAGCTCTGCCTTAAGCTTTGCCGCATCTTTCCCAGCCAAAGCCTTCAGCTTTGCCCTTCCCAATGCTGCTGCCTTCTCAAGATCTGTTTCATTTAGGTCAGAAATTTTCTCAAGCCTTGTTTTTTCAAGCTCTGACAGCCTTTCAAGCATTTCCTCGCTGAGCTTTGATACTCTTTCCAGCCTTTCTTTCTTTAATTCAGCAATTTTTTCAAGGTTTTTTATATTTAGTTCTGACAGCTTTTCTATCTGCCTTTTGTCAAGCTCTGCAATTTTTTGCAGCCTGTCCCTGCTTAGGTTTGCAATCTTGTCCAGCCTTTCCGCATTAAGGGTTTCTATTTTTGCCCTTTGCTCTGTTCTAAGAATTTTTAATTTTTCAAGGTTAGCATCCCTTCTTTCCTCAGCTTTAGCCCTCATTTCTGTTTTTATTTCCATTACATCATCTTTTATCTCTTCCCTGACCCTTATCCTAGTCTCTGTTTTTACTTCAGTAGTGTCATCGCTTGTTTCTTCCTTAACTGTTACATCTGTCCTGCTGTCCATATTGCTTCCGCTTGTGGCGCTATCGCTGCCTTCTTCGGCAAAAGCCAAAGGAATCAGGCTAAAAACAAATATTGCAATCATTGCCAATGAAATTATTTTTTTCATTTTTGCCTCCAAATTTTTAGTTTAAATTTTCAATTTTTAATCAGATTTTAATCAATCTTGGACTTGTGTAAGCTCATTTTGTTTATAAATAAACTTTTTTTGCTTAAAAATCAAAGGTTTTTAAGCTGGTTTAAAGCTTTACAAAGTTTTATTTCGCCTTATTTTACTTGATAGAACCTATTTATGCTTCTTTTGCTTTTAAAAAGGCGTTAAAGTGATTTTTGATTTTCATAATATTTTTATAGGCATGAAAATTACCTGTGCTTATGATAAAGTTTGGACTATTTTTTTTATTTTTGTCTGTATTGCTTGTGTCTGCAGGTTTGGTCAATGCAGCCACTATCCACGGCACAATTTATGATTTGTCTTTGAGAAAATTAAGCAATGTAAGGGTTGAAATAAACACAAGCCCCAAGCAGTTCCTTGTAGCGCAAA
>JACPMU010000008.1:0-23420 GCA_016185865.1 Candidatus Woesearchaeota archaeon
TTGGTTATATAGCCAAGTTGAACAATTGACGCTGCAGTTTGTGCTTCTTCTAGTTCATCTTCTATATCGTTCTTTACAGGCTCTTTCTTCTTGAACTTGATTGCTCTTTTTATTTCATCCCTATCTAACTTGGTTTTTTGCTGTATTTGCTTTATTATCTCATCTTCATCTGTTGTTGAAATGATGAATTTATTTTCGCTTGTTTCCAATATTTCGGTTTGCTCTTCTGGCTGTTGCTGGATAATTTCGGGTGTTTGTTCGTTTGCTGTATTATCCCCTGACGCATTAGACGTTTGACTTGAATTTTCAGCAACAATCAACACATCTGCTGTTTCTGCTGAACTTGTGCCTGTTGTTGTGCTTGTGCTGCCTGCCGGCTCTAAAATATTGCTTAAGTCTGTCTCCAAGCCAATTTCGCTTATGATGTTTCCCGTCATCGAGTTATTGCTTCCATTTAATGCTGAAGCGTTTGGCGCATCTATCACGCTATTTGATGCAGCGCTTCCTTTTATTTCAATATTTGTCAGCTCGTTTTCCTCGTCTATTGTTGCTATTATTTCGAGTTCGCTTCCAGAATCAAATCTCTTGCTTGTGTAACCTTTTCTGTAAGCGCTTATTATATAGCTGAATACTGCATTTGCTGGCGCAGTATCCTTAACAACAAAGTAATCTTTGGATTTCTCTGCAACGTACAATGCCTTTGTCTTGCCTTCAGGAGTCAAGTAAACGCTATATTCGCCTTCAATTGTTTCCTTGAAGATTGGATCCAAGCTCACGTTTGCAAAGCCGTTTTTAAGTTTGGACCTGCCTTCGTCAATATGCCGAACATCCGGGCTTTCTATTGCATAAAACAGTCTTTGCTCATAATTGTCTGTTCCAACCAAAGCTGATTTCGTGCCTGTGCATACAAATTGCCCATCTGTATCAATAGTGCATAATGTCTTTCCAGTTGCATTGCTTACATTAAATACAATTGCATTCGCTGCTGTTTCCTTAGCTACAACTGTCAATGTACTTCCAGGAGATGTTGTGTTGATGCCTACCTTTTGGTTTTCGTCAATCGTTATGACATCTGTTCCTTCTGACCCTAATATAAAGTTTGAGCCTGAGCCTATTGTGTTTATCCTGAATATTGTGCTTCCTGCGTAATTAAATGTTGCTCTGCCATAAAATCCAGTTGGCGTATTGCCCCATGCCTGCATTACCTGCTCTGTGGCTATATTGCTGAAAATATCAAGTTTTGCAGATGGGTCTGTTGTGTTAATCCCGACATTTCCGCTTGATGCAACAAACAAATCCCCATGGCCTCCTGAATGCGAAACATTGAGAGTTCCTATTACATGAAGTGTTTGCGAAGGCGCTGCCGTCCCGATGCCGACATTTCCGGAAGGGCTAATAAGCATACGTATTCCGCTTGTGCCCGAAGTGTCGTAAGTCCAGAAACGCAATGTCCCTGCGTCTGCATCAAAAGGGTTGGAGGTGGCGGCATCAATCTGCGCAACTTGGTTATTATTGCTTGGCGCCTGAACATTATAGAAAAGAAGGCCTCCGGCAGGCAAGTTTTCCCCTGTCCTGTTGCCTATGAGTTCTATAAAAGCCGTGTCGCCGTCGGCGGCACTGTCTGAAATCATTAATTCGGAACTTCCGCTTTTAGATGAAGTTGTCCCTATGCCGACGTTGCCGCTCGTTGAATTGACAAAAAACACATTCTGTCCAGATTCGTTTGTAACCCTAAACCCACCTTGCGCGCCAGAGCCGTTGACATGTAAAGTGTTTAATGGTGCAGTTGTTCCGATGCCGACGTTGCCGGAACTATCAATTCTCATTCTTTCAATGTTGTTTCCTCCTCCATCATCTGTTAAAAATGTAAGAGCGCCTTTATTAAAGCCTCCATCTACCAAGGTAGTAATCCCAGCAAGATAATTATTGGTATAAGTAGTACCTGTTAAATTCTGCTGCACGAAATATATAGTTGCAGCCGCATTACCATCACTAATATTAACTCCAGAAAATGTCAACCCCGGCCCTTTCCCCAATGTCCCCTCAATAGTCAGCATTGTAAAATCGGGATTATTTTGTATGCGATTTGTATTCGAAGTTCCGATGGCAACATTGCCATAGCTTCCATTCACAAACAAGACATTGCTTAAATTGATACTTCTTCCATCAGTTCCAGAAGCAGTTTGCAATAAGTAATTTGGATTTGCCGTCCCGATGCCGACGTTGCCGGAGGAGTCAATTCTCACTGCTTCAGCCACGCCTCCTCCAGGGGCTCTTGTGGAGAAAGCTAGTGCTCCAGAGTCATTAGTGACTCCCCTCAACGCAGAAATCTGTGCTACGTTGGATGCTTGTGTAGAGTTTATGTGTATGAAGCTCACCGAGCCTATATTGCCTGCTTCTGCAACATCTCGTGAAGCCAGCTCTATTACTGACTGACTCAAAGTTCCATTTGATTCCATTGTCAGGACTCTTCCCAGGAAGCTTCCTTTGTTGGGGCTCGTTGTTCCTATGCCGATATTGCCTGACGTATTATCCACAAAAAAGATATTGCTGGTTTGCCCAATTGAAAAGTTGCCGGTAAAATTAGCTTTTCCTTTGACATCAAGAGTTGTCGCAGGCGATGTGGTTCCAATGCCGACTTTTCCAGAGCTGTCAATTATAAACCTGTTTCCATCGCCAGCTGCGGTTGCAGAAACCATAAAAGGAGTGTTTCCATCAGCAGCTATTTCAAGTCTTGCATCTGGAGATGTATCATTGATGCCTACAAAACCATTGCTGTCAATAACCATGCTTGTGCCTGTGGCATCATCAGAATTTTTTGTCCTAAAGTACATAAACTCATTTGGATTGTAAAGAATCAGGCTGTCCTGGTCAGCGCCAGTGTCGCTTATCCTTATAAGTGCCCTTTCAGTATTAGCTTCATCAAGGAAGCTTAATTTTGCCGCAGGACCTATTATGTCAATCCTTGAAGCATTAATGTTGGTGGCATTTAAGGAACCGTAAGCTGTAACGCTTCCAGCAACTGTCAATAATTGGGTTGGTGAAGTCGTCCCAATCCCAACATTGCCAGAGCTTCCATTCACATAAAGCACATTGCTTAAGTTGACGCTTCTTCCGTCTGTTCCAGAAGCGACTTGCAAGAGATAGTTTGGATTGGTTAAACCGATTCCTACACTTCCAGAGCTTGTCGCAAAATAAGCATTTCCTGTTGTGTTGATTGAAGAAGCGTTTAAGCTTCCGCTAACTCTTACACTTCCAACAACTTCTAACTTGTCGCTTGGAGTATTGCTTCCTTTTCCAATGGCCAATTGACCGTTTTGATCTAATATCATTTGATAAGCCGCATTCGTTCTAAAGTACATGGCTGAATTGCCTTCCACAGCAAGTATTAAGTTTGAACCTCCGCTGCTTGGAGTTCTTACATAGGAATTTCCAGCTCCGTCATTTAAAAGCTCAATATAATCGCTATTTGAACCTATGGCTCTTATTGGCCCGCCGCTGACATTTAATCCTCCTGTGATATTAACACCACCTATAACATTTAATTTTCCGTTTGGACTGCTTGTTCCAATCCCTACATTCCCGCTTGAATCAATCGTCAATCTCTGGTTTCCGCCTGGAGAAATACTTGCTCCTGTTTGATTCACTTCAAAAATTTTAGAGCCAGTTGTATTCACAATCCTGAACTTGTCAGCAGTAATTGCGCCATCTGCCCCGAAACTATTTCCTCTTAAGTAATGTGTTCTGATTTCTTCTGGAGTTAATAATCTCTTGTAAATTTTGATTTCATCCATTGTCCCATTAAAAAACCTTGCTGCAGTTCCGCTTCCGCCTATTTGCCAGCTGGTTGTAGGCTCTGGGAAAGTTATTTGGTTGTCTGCTACTCCATCCAGTGCGCCATCTATGTAGATTTTGGCGTTTCCATTTGTGGAGTTGAAAGAGTCAAATGTAGCAACCACATGGTGCCATTCGTTTAATGTCATTCTTGTTGTAGTAACTGAAACAGATGTAGGAAACTGCCAAGTGTTTATGCTGGTTTCTGTTGAAATTCCAAACCTAAAAAATTCATTAGTTTCATCCACCAAAATGTATTTCAGGGTTCCGCTGCTGTCACGCAGGTTTATCCACGCCTCAATTGAAAAGTCGGATGTATTTGTAATCCAGTTAGATGCGCTTTTTGTTCCCAAATCAATGTAATCGTTTGTATTGTTGTTGAACAAGCATCCAGTGCCATACTTGCCTTGGGATACATTGCAGTTAATCCCTCCCTGCAAGATTCCGTCATTCCCGTAAGGGCTTCTGTCAAACTGTGTGCTTCCATTCGGAGCATTGAACGGCAAATATAAAACCAAATCGTCATCAGTTCCGTAAACCGGCTGCCATAAGCTCTGGTTTTCCGCAAGGTAAATGCTGTTGCCGATGCTTATGTTGCCTGTTATGTTTACAGAGCCAGCTACTGTCAGCTTATGGGCTGGGTTTGTTGTGCCGATGCCGACGTTGCCAGAATTTACCGCAAAATAAGCATTGCCTGTTACGTTAATAGAGGATGTATTTATTGCTCGATTGCTTGTAAGGCTTCCAGTCACAATCAGGTTTCCGATGTCAGTGCCGCCTTCATTTTCAATAATCAAAGTTTGTGCTGCATTTCTTGTTATAGAAACATCAGCAGTTGAGCCAGCTGCGCCCCATTGAACTCTTCCCCCATCAATGAAAATGTTTCCTCCAAGATTGACTCCTGACTGGGCGTTGTTTGTGTTCAGCGTAGCAGTGCCGCTGACATGCAATGCTGAAACAGGCGCGCTTGTCCCAATACCAACCCTGCTGCCATTCACAAACAAAGTGTTGTTTATTATTAATCTTTCAGTTGCATTTATTGATGTTGCGTTTATTGAATTTGCGCTTATGCTTCCGACAACTGTTAATGTGTTGTAAGGCGCTGTTGTTCCGATGCCGACGCTGCCGCTTGAAGCAACAAACAAATCACCGCTTCTTCCGGGATTGGAAACATTCAAAGTTCCTGCAACTTGTAATGTTTGAATTGGTTTTGTTGTATTAATTCCTACCTGACCTTCTGTTGCATTTATGGTCATCCTTACATTATTTTCTGTTAAGAATTGCAAATTAACAAGCTGATTTGAACCTATTCCAAACCTTTGTCCTCCATTCAAATCAATTACTCCATATTGTGTGCCTTGATTTTGGAATGAAATCAGAGTTGGATTGTTGTTGCCAACGTCATTAATGGCTACTATATTGCTGTTGCTTCCGTTATATACTGTAAAAAATGCAGTTCCTGATGGGTTTACTGCCGATATATTTCCTCTAACTGTTAAAGTTTGAACTGGCGTCGTCGTCCCGATGCCGACTTTGCCTGATTGAGTTGCCAAAAACGCATTCCCGGAAACATTTAATGTTGAGGCATTTATTCCGCCGGCAACATCAAGCTCTGTTGCAGGATTTGTTTTTCCTATGCCCACTTTTGCAGAGCTTGTCGCAAAATAAGCATTGCCTGTTGTGTTGATTGAAGAAGCGTTTAACGTTCCAGCAACAGTAACAGCTCCAATTACTTCCAGCTTGTTTTGCGGTCCTGTGGTTCCAATGCCGACGTTGCCGCCAGCAGTAACTATAAAATCAGTATTTGCGTTCTTGACATGGAATGTGCCTGAAGGAGATGATGTGTTGATGCCTACAAAACCTGCAGCATCAATATATACTCTGGTAAATCCTGAACCTGTAGTCTGCAGCTGGATATCATCAGCAGCCCTTATTGCTGTCACTCCAGCCCCTGTGTTGTCAAAAGAGATATAATTGCTGGCTGCAGTATTTGAGCGTATAGTTAATGTGCTGTCTCCAACAATTTCATCATCGACACGCAAATTACCACCAGTATTAATATGCACTAAATCAGTTGGTGCTGATGTCCCAATTCCAACCCTGCTTCCATTGACAAATAAAGTGTTGTTGATGATTAGCCTTTCAGTTGCATTAATTGAAGTTGCATTAATTGAATTCGCGCTTATGGAGCCAACAACTGTTAATGTGTTGTAGGGTGATGTTGTTCCAATCCCAACACTTCCACTTGAAGTTGCAAAATAAGCATTGCCTGTTGTGTTGATTGAGGAAGCGTTTAAAGTTCCAGAAATGCCAGCAGAGCCAACAACTGTTAATGTGTTGTAGGGAGATGAGGTGCCGATTCCCACCAGCCCGAAAGAAGGCGCCATTATAATGTTGCCGGTTGTTCCGTTTACAATGAACAAAGCAGATGTCCTGTTCTCAACAATGAAGTCCTGGGCTGCATAAACCGATGGAAATAAGAATATTGAGAATAGGATTAATGTAAACAAAACCGAAAGATTTTTATAGTTGTCAATAATAATATGCTCTACAGTGTGAGATTCGGCAATTTCCGAATCCAATAAGAATTTGTGTGAAACTCCTCTTAGCCAAAAAGGAACTTTGTCCAGACTACGTGTCTGCTCTTTTCTTTTTTCTTCTATTATTGATTTAGATTCTTTATCTGTGTATAAGTGTGAGCGCGGCGGGATTTCCGAACCATTTTCGAACCCGCATCCTCCTCTTAGCCAAAAAGGAACTTTGTCCGTTAAGCTACGCGCCCTTTCCACTGCACCTAAGCCGGAATCATTAAAAAGATATTTAAATAAGTATTGGTTTAAGGAACTAATCCGGGTAGGAATCAGATCTTGTTTGGGTGCTATGGCTTGGCTATGGAGCCCGTTTTCTTCTTTTTTATTTTTAATTAAAAAGCAGATTAAAATTATGAATGCTAAAACAGACAAAATACTATTTCTGTTCTCAACAATGAAGTCCTGGGCTGCGAAGGCTGCTGTAGACAAAACTATCAAAAATACAATCAGTGCAAGCATTGAGACTATCCTTTTATTTCTCATTTTTTGCCCTTCTCCCTTAAATCGCTAAGAATCAGGCTCTTGATGTACTCTGACTTATCGACTCCCAATGAGGCTGCAACTTCCAAAATCAGGTCATCCAGCTTTTTTGGAATTGTAAACCTTATTTCAGGCATTTTTCCTCTTGTGCTTTCTCAGATCCCGCAATACAAGGCTCTTGATGTATTGCGACTTGTCAACTCCAAGGCTTTCAGCTGTCTCAGAAATCAGCTTGTCAAGATTATTTGGGGTTGAAAACCTTACTTCCGGCATTTTGGATTAAAAATGGACTAAATATGTAGTATATATGTACTAAATAAGGAGTCTAATGAGGCAACTAATATATAAATGTTACTATTTTGTATACTAGTTTAAGAAATACAAATCAAATATAGAAGAGTCACTCCAGATGAAACACCACATTGCCATCAGCAGTCATTAAGAAGGATGTCGAGCTTTTTGCTGTTATGTTGGCAGTGCCTGCAACATGAAGCCTGCTTGACGGATTGCTTTGGTTTATTCCAACATTCCCGCTTGAAGCGACAAACAAATCTCCGTTTCTTCCTAGCTGTGTTACATTTAAAATCCCCTTAAATGTTAACGTTTGTGTAAGAGTAGTAGCCCCTATGCCGGCTCTGCCTTTTTTAAGTGGTAACGATTGTTAACTTTGCACCCTTTTACCGATGATAACTTTGCCGAAATTGCCGATTACGAATTTAACAAATAGCATTGTTTTATATTCTTCAGTATAGAAATCCTTATATAGCCATAATGTCCTTTTTAGGCAGAAATGGCGAGCAAAAAGGAAATTCGGGAAATAAGCAAGAAAATAAATATGCCAGAAGAAAAAATAGAAGAAGTGATAAAAGACACATTAGATGCTATTTCTAAGCCGTCATCAGATAATATTGATTGTCCTCAACACTATGAAATAGGTGTTGGCTCTTCTGAGAAAGATTAAAAAATATACTTCTTAAAGAAATCATAGAGAAGTGGAAATTGTTTTAGCCTTTCTTGGTTATTTATAAAATTATCATAACAATTTACAAATTCTTCTCTTATAAATTTATCTCTTTTTTCTTGAGTCCAAAAGATTATTTGAAGAAAGCTGTTGATGAGTTCAGTTGCAAAAATCATCTTTAATTCGTTATTCAATCCTGTCTCAAATAATACATGCCCAATTTCATGAGTTAGAATAACTTTTAATCTGGCATATGCTTTCGGATAAATTATTATTTTGTAAATTATTGGTAAAGTTCTTCCTTTTATTGTTTTATGGTTGTCATCCTTGCAATGATAAGAAACAAAATAAATATCTGAAACAAATTCAAGGTGCTTTTCTGGTATTTTATTCAGGATATTTCTAATCTCCTCAAAATTTGGACTTTTTATGCCATCCGGGAATTTGTCTTTCGATACGAAGATTTTTACATTTTTA
Source organism: Candidatus Woesearchaeota archaeon (assembly GCA_016185865.1). Lineage (GTDB taxonomy): Archaea > Nanobdellota > Nanobdellia > Woesearchaeales > GW2011-AR4. The sequence goes on from JACPMU010000008.1 coordinate 8,344, forward strand.
AATTCAGATTTGCCATAGTTGTATGAATAAACCTCTTCAAGCTGCGGCTGGACAATTCCAGTAAAGCTTTTGATTTCATCGTTGTTTAAGTTTGGCGGAATGCCAATTTTCATTTTTTTGCAATATTATCTGGTATTTATTTATCTTTCTATTAATCATTCTAAATGAAACACAACATTGCCATCAGCAGTCATTAAGAATGAAGTTGAGCTTTTTGCCGTGATGTTTGTGGTTCCGTCTACATGAAGCCTGCTTGATGGGTTGCTTTGGTTTATTCCTACGTTTCCATTTCCATCAATTTTTAATCTTTCACTTCCGCCAGTATGCACAGCAAATGCACTTTGGTTAATTTCAAGAATTCTTGCGCCTGTTGTGTTGACAATCCTGAACCTGTCAGCGGTTATTGCTCCTGAAGCTCCAAAGCTGTTTCCTCTCAAGTAATGGGTTCTTACTTCCTCTGCTGCCAATGCCCTCTTGTAGATTTTGACTTCGTCAATAATTCCATTGAAGGGTGTGTCTGGAACGCTGGCATCTCTTGCTCCGATTAAAATTCTTTGGGGTTTAGTGCCATTTGAGAAAAATCCAGTGAATGCTGCACTGCTACTAGCATCTAATACGCCATTCAAGTATATTTTAGCGGTTGAGCCATCAAATGTGCCAACCACATAAGTCCATGTGTTATTCCTTAAACTGCTGCTGCTTAAGAATGAAAATGTAGGTGTTGTATCTGGTGAGTACCATCTGATTGTGGAGCTCTCTATTCTTAACTGGAATCCATTATCACTACTGGCAGATTTTGTCACTATTCCTTGTGTGGTGCCTATTAAATTTTTTGGGTATATCCATGCCTCTATTGTGGCATACCTTGTTGTGAAATTAGACATGCCTAAATCAACATAGCTGTCAATTCCGTCAAAACCCATTCCGTAGCCATACTTGCCATTAGCCCATGCAGTATTATTTACAACAGTATCGTTGCCTTCATTCATCTTAACTAAAGTTCCATCATTCCCATACGGGCTTCTGTCATAAGTCCTGTTAGAGACATTAATTGCATTTTCTGAAAAAGGCAGATACAAAACCAAGTCATCGTCTGTTCCATAAACAGGCTGGTACAGGCTTTGGTTTTCCGCAAGATAAATGCTATTGCCTATTGATATGTTGCCTGTTATGTTTACAGAGCCTGCAACTGTCAGTTTGTGCGCCGGGTTTGTTGCGCCTATGCCGACGTTGCCGCTTGTTGTAAGCACTGCATGGGCAGTTGTGCCATCATTAGCCGACAAAACCCACTTTTGATTGCTTCTGATAAAGAAGTCATTTTGCGCAGCGCCTGTAACTCCAGAATCTGTTCCTGTGGCTATGCCAAACGATGCTCTTTCTGTGGAAGCTGTTCGCATCACAACGCCATTGGATTGGCCAGTTGCAGTATCTATTGTAATCTGTGCAGAGTCGGCAGATCCCCCGGATAATGCAAGCAAGCTGTTAGGACTGCTTGTCACAACCCCAACCCTGCTGCCATTGACAAACAAAGTGTTGTTGATAATCAATCTTTCAGTTGCGTTTATTGAAGTTGCGTTTATTGAATTTGCGCTTATACTTCCAACAACTGTCAAAGTGTTGTATGGTGAAGTTGTCCCGATGCCGACGTTGCCTGATGATGTAATACGCATACGCTCAGCATGAGTTGAGCCACGAGTAGAAAAAGCAAGATAGCCATTTAGGTCGCCTGATGTCGCACTTTCTCTTAGTCCACGAACTTGTGCAAGCCCTGCCATTTGCCCCCCAGTATTTGACCGAGCCTTGAAAAGTATTCCTCCACCTTTATCTGCGCCAAGCGATGAATCATCGTGGAGAATAATTTGAGCATCATTATTCAAATCCCCCCCTATCCCGCTAGAATCGGAAATAACAACCTCATTAAAATCTGCAGCAGGGACATCACCGTTTGTGGTTGTAATTGCACCAACTTGAAGTTTAATAAGAGGCGATGTCGTCCCAATCCCAACATTGCCAGAGCTTCCATTAACATACACAACATTGCTTAAGTTAACACTTCTTCCATCAGTTCCAGAAGCGACTTGCAAGAGATAATTTGGATTTGTTAAGCCGACACCCACACTTCCAGAGCTTGTTGCAAAATAAGCATTTCCGGTTGTGTTGATTGAGGAAGCATTCAAGCTGCCACTTACACCAACACTTCCAACAACTGTTAAGGTGTTGTATGGCGAAGTCGTTCCGATGCCGACGTTGCCTGATTGGTCTATTAATATTCCACTTGCTGATGTATCATTCGAAAATATCTTGAAGTCAGTGCCACTCATTCCAATATCAAAATAATTTGAATTATCAGAATCATTGAACCTTAACTCTGGCGTTGCTGATTTAATTTCTAGTTCTTCTCCTGGTCCGGTAGTCCCGATGCCGACGAGGCCGTTTGGAAATAACACATAATCAATTGTTGTTCCTGTCCTCTCAACCCTTACCCAATCATTCCCTACAGTATCAGCATCATTTATCGCCCTGCCTCTGAATATTTCTGCATTGGCTTCAAAATACCATACAGAATTATCTGCCGTTACATCCGTCTCTTTTAATCTTAAAACAGGATATGTTGATGATAAATCAAGCGGCTGAACAGGACTCACCGTCCCGATGCCGACGTTGCCGGAACTGTCAACAGTCATTCTTGCAGTTCCGCCAGTTACAATGCTTATATTATTTCCAGCAAGTCCATTGTTTATTATACCTGTATCAGTATCCTCAATGAATGTATAAGAAGGTGCTGCAGCAGTCCCATTTCTCGCATAAAATCTTGAGGCATTGATGTTGGTTGCATTCAATGAGCCAGAAACTCTGACATTACCAATGACTTCTAAAATGTCGTTCGGTGAAGTCGTCCCGATGCCGACGCTGCCGGAGTTATCTATTCTCATTCTCTCGGAAGAAGCACCAGTATTACCCGTAAAGAACGCTAATCCGCCGCCACCCACATAGAATGGAGCAATAATTCTGGCGAATACATTGGCATCAGCATCACGTGCAAATGTAATGCCGACCTGTTCATTACCTGTGATAGGATTCCATAAAAAGGTTAAGTTTCTTGTGGCACCGCCGTCATATAAGCCAATGTTGCCGCTAACATTTACACTTCCTTGAACGTCTAGCTTGCTCCCGGGGCTTGTTGTTCCAATCCCAACATTCCCGCCGACATAGGCATCGCTTGAAACATTCAATGTGCCAACAACATGCAAGGCAGTTCCCGGTGTTGAAGTTCCTATGCCTACTCTATTAACGCTTCCGTCAACAAACAACGTGTTTGTGTCAACAGTCAAATTGTTTTCTGACTGTATGTTCAGCGGGAAATTCATGTCAAACCTTTTGTTTGTGCTGTCCCAAAGCAAAACAGCGTTTACAGTTGGTGTGCCTCTTTCAAAAATCAGGCTGACATCAAGGTCGTCATTTCCAGTGTAATTTGAATTAATTGTGAATGAAGGAGATGTAGTTCCGCTTATGTTAGTTTGGCCAACACTTAGGTTATTTACAGTCAATATGTCAATATACCCTCTTCTCCAGAAATTGCTCGGGCTTCCCAAGTCTTTTGAATTGTCAGATGGTATTATGTTAGTTCCAAAGTATCCATTTGTGTATATTGTATCTGTAGATGCATCTCCCAAAGTTATTGAACTACCCCTAACATCCAAGTCACCGGTTATATTCACAAATCCTGTTATATTAGCATTTCCAACAACGGTCAAAGCCTGGTTTGGGGATGTTGTGTTGATGCCTACTTTTCCACTTCCATCAGCACCAACAATTAGATTACCAGTAATATTTGTATTGCCTGCAACAACCAAAAGTTCCGTGGGGCTTACTGTGCCTATGCCGACATTTCCGGCTGCCTTAGTAAAAGTTATCACGTTTCGGCTGTTTGTAATGTCGCCTATTACGAGATCAGCATCGGTCGAAACTTCATTCTGCTGTGTTCGAATTTCCCATATGCCGCTGGTAGTGCCAGTTCTCTCAATTCGAACTCCTTGTGCATTTGAAGCACTGCTTATATGTAATAAATTTACCGGACTTGTTGTTCCTATTCCCACATTGCTTCCGTTAATAAACAACCTTGGCGTTAACGGGCCTCCAGAAGTTCTTGTGTAAAACCCAAGTGAAGAAGCCTCTGAGCCGTTCAATGCATTAACCAAAGTAGCGTTGATCAGTGCTACATCATCGACATTGCTTCCGTTGTCAATTGCCCTTAGCAAAATCCCAACGCCAATTCCCCCTGTTGAATTCAAAGGAGTTTGCGTGAAATGCTCCAATGTCAGAACATTAGTTGTTGAGATATTGTTTGTGTCATTGACTGCGATTCTTGCTGCTCCGGCAACATGAAGCTTGTCTGATGGTGAAGTTGTGCCTATTCCAACACTTCCAGAGCTTGTTGCAAAATAAGCATTTCCTGTTACATTTATTGAACTTGCATTTATCGCACCAGAAACACCAACAGAGCCGACAACTGTCAAAGTGTTGTATGGAGATGTCGTCCCGATGCCGACGTTGCCGCCGGTTTTGAAAGTAACCATATCGCCAATACTATCCGTATCATATATTCTTAAGTCCTCTGAACCTCCCGGCTGATATATAATCCATTCTTGTGAACCAGCTTTTGAGAAAGACAAAGCCGCCTGTGATGCCGCCGCCGCGTTTATATCAATGTATCTTTGCCCCGTGCCATCTCCAACAACCAAATTTACCCCCGGATTCGTCGTCCCGATGCCGACGTTGCCTGATTGAGTTGCCAAATACGCATTTCCAGAAACATTTAATGTTGAAGCATTAATGCCTCCATTAACATCAAGCTCTGTTGCAGGATTTGTTTTTCCTATTCCTACTTTTCCAGAGCTTGTTGCAAAATAAGCATTTCCTGTTGTGTTGATTGAAGAGGCGTTTAAAGTTCCACTTACACCAACAGAGCCGACAACTGTCAAAGTGTTGTATGGAGATGTTGTTCCGATGCCGACGCTGCCTGAACTATCGACAAATAAATCTCCTGCTGATGTGCTTCTTGAAACATTTAATGTTCCAACAACATGCAATGTCTGTGATGGTGCTGTTGTGTTGATGCCGACGTTGCCGTTATCTGCAATGCGCATTTGAACTGTAACGCCATCACCTTTATAAAAATCAATTGATTTCCCGCTTCCTGCGATAATTTCTATAATACCCTCCGATTGGCGATTGTCCAACCTAAGCGTGTTGGCGCTGTCTCGGCTTAAAACAGTCCTGTCAACTCCGCTTGCATCCTTAATCCTTAATCCGAAGTTATTTTCCAGCAAGATATTCCCATCTATGTGCAATTTTTGGCTTGGTCCCGCCGTCCCAATCCCGACATTCCCGCTTGTTGAATTAACAAAGAACGCAGTGTAGCCAGAATCATTTGTAACCCTGAATCCGCCGGAAGCTCCTGTTCCGTTGACATGCAATGTGCTTAATGGTGTTGGAGTGCCTATGCCGACAACATCGCTTACTGTCGTTAATCTAACAACACTTCCGTCATCTGTCCAGCCTGCTGCAGTTGTGCTCAAAGTGCTTAAATTCAATCCAAGAGCCCAAACAGTTCCTGTTGTGTTTAAGTCGCCAGCTACTTTAAGCCTTGTATCTAATGCAGTTGTTCCAAAACCAGCCCTTAAATTTGCAGAGTCAACAAACAAAGTGTCTTGCGCTATTGAAACATTTCCAGTCACATTCAGCGAGCCAGTCACCCTCAAAAATCCATTAACAAGGTTGTCGATAAGCTGCCCAAACCTGAATGTAATCCTATCGCCTAGGGTGATGTTGTTAGTCAATCCAATGTTTCCGTCTTTTGTTAAATTAAATGTTTGAGTGCTTACTTCTATTGTTGTCTCTCCGGTTCCGATTGTTATGTTGCCTGTAACGCTCAGGTTAGTCACAACATAGCTTGCATTCGGATTCAATGCCTCGCTTGTGTTTGCCCTGAAAGAATAAGGAGCGGATGTCAGGTTAACCCTTGGCTCGCTTTCGCTATCGGTTCCTACAGTTATCCCCAGGTAATATTGGTCTGCAAAGCTCAAATTAATTTGGCCTAATATGATGTCGTAAATGCCGTTTGCATCTGTTGTAATGTTGCGGTTTGCAAGCTCATACAAAACATTGCCATTGGTTGCAGCATCATAAATCCTGAAAGTAAAGTTGAATGTTCCGACTTGCGAGGCTCCTGCAACATTTGTCAATTTGCCCTGCAGCGTCAATGAGTTTGGAATGGCAAATGCAAGTGTGGAAAGCAATAAGAATAATGATAATAGAAGAATAAAAGTTATTGGGAATTTCTTATTATTTTCTTTTATTGCGTTTTTATTTATTGAATTTTTAGAAATGTTTATATACAATGATTTCTTATCTATTTTTGCGGGAGTTTTATTCAAAGAGAAAAAGAGGGTTAAAAGCCCTCTGAACCCTTTTTCTTTTGTTTGATTTAAAACAGAAACATTTAAATATTGGTTCCATTTATTAAGATTTACAGTGTGTGGATTTCGGCAGTTTTCCGAGTCCAAAAAGAATTCGTGTGAAATTCCCGTGAGTGAGACAGGTGCTCTATTCAAGCTAAGTGCCTGATTTTCTTCTTTTTTATTACTTTCAGCGAAATCAGTGTGAGCGCGGCGGGATTTTCGTCCAAAATTCGAACCCGCATCTTCCCGTGAGTGAGACAGGTGCTCTATCCATTGAGCTACGTTTATGCCCGTTATTTTTTTGATTAGCTCTTTTGTAGACAGTCCAGATGTTGGCCTGATTTTTGTTGAGAAGCTGCGCAATCTTCCTGTTGCGCATTTTTTTCACGTCTTTCAAATACGAAACCAATGCTTCAAGGACGCTTTTTTCAGAGTTGAAAACAGAAACAGGCACAGAAATTCCGCCATTTACCTCAAAAGGAGCCGGCATTTTTTTTGCTGCCCTTCTGTAATTTGCCCAAACGCTTCTTTGGCGTATGCCGATCAGCTTGGAAGCGGCATCGTAGCTTAGCTGACGGTTTTCTTTCAGAAATTTTGCAAGCGCCTCTGCAGGGCTTAACCCATTTGCAAAAATCGCAACAGGCACAAGGATTTCACTTCCATTGTTCCAGAGCTTGAGAATTTCCTCATCAGAATAGTTGTAGCTTTGCTTCAGCCTTTCTGTAATCTGGCTGAGCATGTCAGCAAGAAATCGCTCTTCAGGACTGGCTTGTGAGTGAGTGGTGGAATGCGAGAGCTCGACTTGTTCGCGAGCACGCGAACTCGCGTGCAACTCTCTCGCTCGCTCATCTCCTTGTTTGCTTGTATTCGGCTGACTATCAGAATTAATATCACCAAGCCTTTTTTTAGTATTAAAGTCCATATCAATATATAATTAATACAATTAATATATGAATTTCTATACTAATATATAAATATTTCTATTTTTGTGTTAGAAATTCCTTAGTTTGTATTATATAAATAATATTTTCAATATAGAAAGTAAATATTTGATTTATGATGCAGTAAATTTTATTCAATCAAACAAAACATTCTCCACTAATATGCCCCTCAGGAATAAGTCACCTGTGCTGTTGACATAAGCAACATATTCATCATTTTTGTTCTGTATGATGAATGAGTTTGGGGTTGGGTTTACTGTGCTTTGTTTCTCATTTAAAGAGCCTTTAATCAGCATATTGCCTTCCGGATTGGCTATTACCGCACTTAAAGCGCCAGACGAGCCTTGTATTACAAAATCATTTTCATCCGCTATTGGCTGCATATTTCGAGTTAAGTTTCCCTTAATATTTAAATTTCCCAAGCTGTCGAAAACTGCAAGTTTCCTGTCAAAGTTGCCCCTTATTTCAAAAAAATTGATTTCGGTAAGTTCAGTTTTTTTCTCGCTTATATTGAGCATAAATATGTTGGAAACAGCTACATTTTCTGAGTCGTTTGCAGTTATGTAAGTTAATCTTATTCCCTCAATTTCTTTGTCAGGCACAATTGTAGCAACATCGTTATCAAAAAATATTGTTATGTTGTCAGCCCTGTAATAGCCATAAGTCAAAACATCTCCATCAGGATCGCTGAAGTAATCTGGCAGGTTTATGGATATGTTTTTGTTTTTTGGAACATTAATTGCTGAAAAATTTTGCAGCAGTATAGGCACACTATTAATGGCATCAATTAAAACATTATATTTTACCTTGTTAATTCTCAGGACAGCGTCATCTTCTATTTCAAACAATAACAGATAGCTGCTTCTGTTCAATCCAGTCAAATCGCAAGTGTCTATGCAGATGTTTGAGAACTCAGCTTCATCCTCAAAAAACTTTACGCTTAAATTGCCCCATTCAGAGCTGTATATCTCGGATTTTGGATTGTCTATGCTTAAATTTACATCATAATAAACAACTTGCGATGAAACTATGTTGTTGTGGCCGGCGCCATCCTTGTTAAAGGCTGAATAATAAACATCGCTCCAGTTGCTGCTGCTCGGCAGCAATCCCAAAAATTCGCAGCAACCGTCATTCCCATTGCAGAATGTTGTCAGCTTGTCATCATCAATGCTGTAAACTTCCCATCTTGCGCAAAGCCTTGATTTGTCAGCATCCCAGCTGAAGCCTGTATCCTCAACAGTCAAGTCCACAACACCATTAACGCTTTCCTCGCCGTTGTCATTTGCATCATAAACAGTGCCGGAATTGTAAGCCAGGCTTATTGATATTGATTTTGTTATGTTTGTTGTTTCATTAGCCTCATTTATTGGAAGCGTTATGTTTAATGTCTGATTTGTCTCGTTCAATGCCTGGGTTTGATTTATTGTTTCATTGATTATTTGAGTCTGGTCTATTGTTTCATTTGTTAAATTAGTCTGATTTATTGGTAATGTGATGTTTAATGACTGGTTTGTTTCATTAAAAATTGAAATCACAGTTGCCAATACTATCAGGTCAGCTATGTGGATTTTGCTGTCAATCCCGTCAGATGCTATGAAAGTTATTGTTGTGTTAACATTGTATTCAACAGTTGGAGTTATTGTCACAAGCTCGCTGTCTATTGAAACATCAAGCCCTTCAGCCTGAGAAACGGAATAAATCAATGAATCTCCGTCAAGGTCTGTGAAATACTGCGACAGATTAATTGCAGCCGTCCCGTTTATGATAAACTCGCTGTTGCCATTCCACACCGGCTTTTTATTTTTATTCTGCTTGTTCTGGTCTGTTGCATTTGCATTTTCTTTTACAGCAAATCCCGTTATAAGGCTTGTTTCATTTGATGCTGTTGCATTTTTCTCATTTAATCTTGTGCTGTCAAACACCAGATACTTGATTTCATTGCTTACTATGTAGACTCTTGCCCTGCCGTAATTTGTCATCTTTCCGTCGAGTTTTACTGACTTTAGCTCGCCTATATTTTCAGGCTGCCAAGTGTAGTTTCCATTTGCGGTAACCACCAGATTTAAATTTTCCTCATAATTAAATTCCTTTATTATAAAGCCTATTATTGACGGGCCTAAATAATAGACACTAATTCCTGACGCAATTAATGCTATCAAAATAAGCGCCATTTCTATTTTATAGACTGTGCTTTGGTTCATTTAGCGCCTCTTTTCTTTTTGACTCTTGCATAAACTGTCCATATTGTCCTGTCATCAAGGCGAAGCATAAGTGCAAGGTCGTGGTTTGAGTACCCCAAATCTTTGACAAAAGCAACAAGGCTTTCCAAAGTTGAGAATGTCCTGTCGGCAAATGCAGAAACAGGAATCATAACATCTCTTGAGACTGCGCCAAAAGAAGAAGGCATTTTCTTGACGGCATTATGATAAGTAGCCCATATTGTCTTGCTGCTCCTGTTGAGCAGCTTAGCAATCTTTGAAAATCTTAGCTTTGATTCTTCCTTTAGGTACTTCACAATAGCCTCAAGAGAGCTCAATACATCATTTCCAAACGCCCCAATTGGAATATTAATCTCTTTTTTATCAGAAATTTCCTTCCTGCCTGCATACAGGCTTTTCAGCTCGTTTGCAAAATAAGAAATGACGTAGGCTTTGTCTTCTTTTGAAAGCTCTTTAAGCCTGGAGATGATACTATCTGCATCTGCATAATTCTTATGCTTTTTTTTCGGGGACAAATTACAGCCCTTTATCTAGTTAAAAATCAAAATAAATTGTTGGGGAACATTTTGGGGATGTTATTTGAGACAGCAATCGCAAAAACTATGTCCCCCAACAAAACTGAAGAATTCAGAATAATGATTTGTTTTAGCGAATAGATTGTACATTTAAATGCCTCTTTTATCCTATCATGTAAGTAATTTATATATAAATCTTTCTGTTTTTACCTTATTGTGTAGATTATTTTTCTTATTATATAAGAAAATTATCTTATTATATAAGTAAAATATGAATTAAATATCCTATAATGTAAGAATTACTAATCAATTTTAAAAAACATAATTTATTAAATCCTCATAGTTTTTAATGCTTAATGAAGCACACGCCTAAAGTTGTTTTTGCATTAGTTTCATTTTTCTTCATAGCCCAGTTTACAGGGTTGCTTGTGATAAACCATTACATTGACCATGCAAAAACCATTGAAACAAAAAAAATTGAGTGGCAGCCATTGCCGTACAGCCTTGAAAGGCCTGAAGTGAAGAATGAAAGCGCATCCTTCATCTACATAACAATTGCGCTTTTGATTGGGACATTTTTGGTTTTGCTGCTGATAAAGTTCAACAAGCCTTTAATATGGAAATTGTGGTTTTTTGCCACAGTATGGCTTACCCTGTCAATTGCATTTGCTGCATTCATAAACAATATAGCTGCTGCAATAATTGCTTTGGTGATTTCTGCTTTAAAATTATACAGGCCGAATGTGATAATCCAAAACATGTCTGAGGTGTTTATTTACGGCGGATTGGCCGCAATATTTGTCCCAATTATTAATTTGTTTGCTGCGTTCATGCTTTTGATAGTAATATCTGCATATGATTTTATTGCAGTTTACAAGACAAAGCACATGATAAAAATGGCAAAGTTCCAGTCAAGCTCAAAAGTCTTTGCAGGCCTGCTTATTCCTTATGGAAAAAGCAGTATGGTTAAGGATATGACTCCTCCAAAATCTGAGCTTAAAAAAGACAGCGAAAAAATTGATAAAAAATCAGTTGCAGTTCTTGGAGGCGGTGATATTGGCTTTACACTTATATTTGCGGGAGTTGTCATGAAAGGCCTGATGCTGCAGGAAACAGTATTAACAGGATTCCTGAAAACTTTGATTATTCCTGTTTTTGTCAGCATAGCGCTGCTGTTCTTGCTACTCAAAGGCCAGCAGAACAAGTTTTACCCGGCAATGCCTGTACTTAGCCTAGGCTGCTTTATTGGGTACTTGGCTGTATTATTGATTTAATATAAGATAAGCTTTTAAAATAAAATATCTTTCTTGCTATGGGAGGACTCTGCCGGGAAGCCAGCACTCTCCTGTCAGCGCAAACGTGCTTTAGGCGCGGTGAAGCTTTGGAAGCAGCTTTGGCTTTTGCTTTTAGTCTTGCTGCCGGCGTAGAAACTCTGCCTTGTAGGACTTTTGCTTTTGAAAATCCGTAAGGTCTGGAAAGAATTACGCCAAAAGCGTACTTAAAGCAGCGGTAATCTTGAGCATTGGTGCTTATGAGCAACAGAGTGGAGCTGGTTGCAGGGTAGCTAGAATCAAAGATTTTTGAAAAGTTTGGTGGGCTTAATATTGGTGTTGTAATAGCAAAAGGTATAAGCAATACAGAAATATCAAATGAAGTCCAAGATGAGATAAGAGAGCAAGAAAAAGAGATTAGAGCAAAATACAATACTGAAACTTTATCACAAAATCCTAAAATTGATATTTGGAGAAAGGCATATTCTGCCTTTGGAGCAAAACCTAAAGAGCATAAATCTTCCGTCGAGAATCTCTACAGGCTGGTTTTGCAAGGCGTTAATCTGAGGCATATAAACAAACTAGTTGATATTTACAACCTTATTTCACTGAAGCATATGCTTCCAGTTGGCGGGGAAGATATTGACAAAATGAGGGGAGATGTTATTTTAACTTTTGCAGGGACTAATGAGGTGCCAGTTTTGCTTTTAGGCGACAAAGAGCCAAGACCGCCTCATGCTGGAGAAGTTATTTATAAGGATGCTATTTCAACAATCTGCCGCAGGTGGAACTGGCGTGAAGCGGACAGAACAAAACTTACAGGGGAAACAAAAAATTGCGTATTAGTTATTGAGGGCTTACCACCTGTTACCAGAGAAGAAATTGAAAATGCTACAAAGGAATTGAAAGAATTAATTCAAGAATTTTGTAGTGGTAATGTTGTTTATTCAATTCTTGATAAAATCAAGAACCAAGTTGATCTGCAACAAAATATTTCTTGAATTTAAGAATTTGGGATTTAAGATTTAGCCAATAAAAATTCAGCTTTAATGGGAATAACTTTTTTACTTTCATCCTTAAACCATTTCTCAAAATTCAATATAGAAAATCCAACTACTTTGTTGGTTTTTGGATCTATTCTTACAAAGAAGTCATCCTCAACTTCTGTAGAAATAGCCTTTTTGGGTGTACCTATTGATATGTCTAAGATGTCTGATTCCTTATCAAATGAAAACCTTAAGCCTTTTTCCATATTAAATCGCCTTCCTTAACTCTGTCAGTTATGTAACAAGTCAGCAAAAGCCTGTCCCTTGTCCTTGCTATGACTAACAAATACTTGCCTTTGTATACGTCTTTATAGAAGCGGTAGTATAAAAATGTATCTTCGTCTCTTTTACTCCGTTTAACCAGGTCAGGTTCTTTTAGAATATCCAATATTCTATTTTTATAAGGTTCAACTTCTGGATGCTCTTTAATAATATGATTCCACTGCTTATCTGCAAACTTTATTATATTGCCAAATTTATCCTTAAAATCTTTCATATTAAACCCTCAGCCTCTTGAAATGATCGAACCCTATTTTTAAATTATATTTTTTATTGTTTTTAATCAACTTAATGCCGTATTTTTTACCAACAATCCTGCCGATAACCGTAACTTTATGCTTTTTTAATTTATTTAACCTATTTTTATTTGCTGTAAAAATCAGCTCAAAATCCTCCCCCCCATACAATGCAAAATCAAGCGGATTTTTATGCAGTTTTTTTGCATCAATTATTGTGTTTTTTGACATTGGGATTTTGTCAGCATAGATTACTGCGCCGACACCAGATTCCTCACAAATATGCCTGACTTCAGAAGCCACTCCGTCGCTAACGTCAATCATTGAATTTATGCCGGCTTTAACAAGTTTTCCTGCCAAATCCAGCCTGCATTCCGGCTCGAGATGATTTTTTATGGAGTGTCCATTTTTACTGTTTTTTAATAATTCCAGCCCAACAGCAGATTTTCCCACATCTCCGCTGCAAAAAACCAAATCATTAATTTTTGCTCCGCTTCTTAATGCCAGATATTTTTTTTCAACAAATCCAAGCATTGCAATGCTGACAGCAATTTCCTTTGAACGGGTTATATTGCCGCCTACAATGCTAATTTTGTATTTTTTTGATTTTTTATTGATTCCATTATACAGCTTGTCAACAAACTCTACATCGATATCATTAGGCAAAGCCAGCGAAACAATTGCAAACTTGGGAATGCCTCCCATTGCAGCTATATCGCTTGAGTTCTGCTCTATTGCCTTCATGCCAATCTGCTGCGGAGAATAGTATTTCAGGGAAAAATGCACGTTTTCAACAAGCATGTCTGTTGTAAAAAGAAGATAATTTTTATTATCATACCTTAAAACAGCAGCATCATCGCCAATTCCTGCGACAACATCGTTGGAGTATAGATTTATCTTGCTTTTTATCCTTCCAATTAACCCAAATTCACCCCCAATATTTTTTATTTTCATATCTTAACCAATATAAGCAAGCCATTTCATGTATTTTTTGTCTTTTCCCCTGACAACATCGCGGTATTTCTGCCTGATTTTTAATGTTATTTCTCCTGCTTTGCCGTTTCCAACTCTTTTGCCGTCAATGGCTATCACAGGCGCTATCTCGGTTGCAGTGCCGCAGAAGAAAAGCTCATCTGCATTTTTCAGCTCTTTTGCCCTTACTTTTTTTTCATAAGCCTTGATGCCGATGCCTTTGCTTATTTCCAATATTGATTTTCTTGTTATTCCGGGCAAAGCGCTCCTGCTTTTTGGAGCAATCAGGGTTTTGTTTTTGACCATAAATATATTTTCTGCAGGCCCCTCTGAAACATAGTTATCAAGGTCGAGCATTAAGGCTTCATCATATCCCTTTTTCCTCACTTCATACATTGCAAGAATGGAGTTTGCATAATTGCCGCTTATTTTTGCGCCGTAAACAGACGATCTTTCAGAATGCCTTCTGTACTCTGATATCTTAATCCTCAAATTTGTTGAATAATAATGCCCCCATGGAATTGTTATTATTGCAATGTTGGCTGGGATGCCTTTTGGGTAAACTCCAATGTTCCCATATCCATAGTATGCAATCGGCCTGATGTAGCCGTCTCCAATATTGTTGATTTTCACCAGTTTTTTAATTGATTTTTTTAATTGGTTTTTTGAAAATTTAAGCTTCATGCCCAGCGCACTTGCAGAGTGAAAAAGCCTGTTGATGTGGTCGTCAAGCCTGAAAATCGCTGTTCCTTTATTGGTTTCATAGGCATGTATGCCCTCAAAAACAGCGCTTCCGTAATGGATTGCATGGGTCATGATGTGCACTTTTGCATTCTTCCACTTTACTAATTTGCCGTCCATCCAGATGAATTTTGTTGTTTTCATAGCCACACTGCATTAAGATGATTGCCTGACAATTTTACAGTAGCTTTGCTTCCATTCTTAAGGCTGTATTCCCTGCCTACAGAATCAGCTATCAGGATTCCGTCCAGCATTTCTGAAGCAATGGTAATCCTCTGGTTTTTGTTCAATATGCCGTATTTTAATTTGTAGTTTTTGAAAACCCTGCCTTCGTACGGCTCTCGCACAACAAACTGGTAGTTTTTTGAATTTAGCGGCAAAGCTTTATTGCAGCAT
>JACPMU010000008.1:23431-24777 GCA_016185865.1 Candidatus Woesearchaeota archaeon
GCCGCTGCTCTTCTGCCTTTCTTTCCTGCCATCCACCTGCACAACATATTTTGCAGCATGATATGATTTTCTTGCTCCGATAAAGAACTCGTTCAGGGCAAAAGTATCTATTCTTTTACTGTTTATGTATGCCCCTAATCTCGGCAGTTTCCTGATTTTGAATTCTTTTTTTATTATTTTTTTGAATTTTTTCCCGAAATTACTCATGTCGGCCTTCATGAAGAACCCTTCCTTGCTCCTTGAATCCGCATTCACCCCAAAAATAAGCTGATTGGAGATGAAATGCGCAGCCCTCAGAAAAGTGCCGTCGCCCCCAACAGCTATTATCATATCTTTGTTTTTAAACTGGTTTTTGTTTAAATTATCCCTATTTACAATATTATTGTGAATTTTGCATCTTTTCAATGTATTTTTAACTATATCCAGAGTAGATTTTTGCTCTTTGGTTCTTGGAGTTGTGTAAACTACAAGAATATTTTTTATGTACATATCGCAGATTGATATTATACTATTTATATGTTTTTTTGTTTACCTTTACAATAACATTATTAAATGAATAGTAATAACTAAATACAATGCATACAAGGTATAATACAGGAACGTATAAAATTCCAGAAATAAGACTTGGAAAGCTTTCTTTAAAGGGAATAGATGTTAGAGTATTAACTGAAAGAATGTTTCCAAGAGAACAAATGATTGTAGGATTTATGGGCTCTGCCGGCAAGGAGCCTGATCATGTAGGGAATGAGTTTCAACCACTGAATGAAGATAAAACAAGAGGAGAAAAAATTGGTGAAATTATTGCAGGATATGGTGCAATTTTAAGCAATGGTGGGGTATGGGGGGTGCCTTATTTTCCTCTCCGGGGCGCATACAAAAGTGGTGGTTATACAATGGCAATATCTCCATTTCCGGACGAGACTTCACATTTACTAAGAAATCCTCTTAAGCATCTACACTTTATTATTTATGTCGGAATAGCCTGTCCAATAGATGAAAAATTTAATTTTATAATCAGAGATGCATTTAATACACTTTATCCCAATTTAGTAATATCACGAGGAGGCAGGTGGGGAACGTTTGATGAGGATGTGCACGTCATTGAACAAGGGGGTGTTCTAGTTCTTGATAAAGGAAGCGGAAGTACTACCGATAGTCTTATAGGAATAGTAGAAAGCAAAAAAATTGAGAAGGATACAGGCGCCCGTATTATAATACCAAAGGACGAGTCACTTCAAAGTTTGGAAGAGGCTATTGGTGAAGGGATGGCAGAGGCGCAAAATAGATGGAAAAAAGAAGGAAGAACTCAAAATAGATTTGCACATGTTATTGATGAATTAGAAAAA
>JACPMU010000097.1 GCA_016185865.1 Candidatus Woesearchaeota archaeon
GCTGTTGACCTTGAGTACAGGTGCCCAGAGTGCGGCAACATACTTAATCATCAGGATAATGCCAAAACCATTGATTTTCTTAGAACAAAGATCAAGGAGCTGCAGCTTAACGGAAACGGAAGGGCTTTAAGGGGAAGGGCTTAGGTTTAATTTGAAATTTTAATTCTTGTTATGCAAAATTGAGAAAAAAGGCTAAAATGTGATGAGGGCAAAAACAAAAAAAAAAACGAAAGATTTATATACTACTATAAAGTTATAACATTGTGAATAATTTATGAGTAATGGACAAACAATTTCAACTGAAGGTATAAAAGCTAATCTAAGAAATCCTCAAGGGAAAGATGAATTTAGACTTCCTTATTGCGCTTACATTGCTGATAGATTACCTGATACAGTATCTCCACAAACTTTTCTTGAAGTAGTTGATAAAGTAGTTAGAGAAATTATCGCCGGTGAAAGTTCCGATTCTACTCGACCTGTTCCGAGGGGAATTGTAAGAGATCATGCTAAAAAGTTAGGTTCTTTCTTACTTGATGACATTGTGGGTTTAGCCAAAGAACATTGTCCATCCGGTTTTGCAGAAGGAGTTTATGCAGCCCATAAAAAACATTATGGTTAGAATATAATTTTTTGTTTTTGCCCTAGTTTCTTTTGTTGAATTGTGCTTCGCACTTAAAGACGGCGTTCGCAAAAACTTTGCTTCGCAACCTCATTGCATTCTCCTTTCAGTCGGGGCATTTAACAGGCATTAAACAATTTACATATTCAAATAACTTTATTTATCACCTCTTCCTAATCCTCGCAATAAAAAACCTAATATCACTCGCTTTGCTCGTTCGTTAGTCTCTTTATTGCATTTTTATGATTTTCTTATTTTGGCTATAAAGAAACCTTCAGTATCATTATCCTGAGGCCAGATTCTCAGGCATTTCTTGATTTTTTCATTGTATTTTTTGTTTTCAAATTCCAGGATTGCAGGGCTTCTTTTAATGCTTAACTTTATTTCTTCCAGTTTGGCATTTTCATACTTGTTAATCAAAAAATCAACAACTTCTTCATTTTCTTCAGGCTCAAGGGAGCAGGTTGAATAAACAAGAGTTCCGTTTTCCTTCAGCAAATTAAACCCAGTCTCAACCAATTGCTTTTGGGTTATAGAAAGCCTTCTTACCATGTCAGGGTTCCAGATTCCTATTGTTTTCAGGCTTTTCCTTATTGTTCCAGTTCCTGAGCATGGCGCATCAACAAGCACCTTGTCAAACTCAATGCCTGATTTCTTGAACCATTGGCCTTCCATTAAGGTGATTATGGCGTTTGTCACGCCGCATCTCTGCAAGTTTATTGACAAAGGCTTCATTCTTTCGTATGTGTAATCATTTGCTATCAAAATTCCTTTGTTTTGCATGTATTGCGCTATTTGCGTTGTCTTGCTGCCAGGAGAAGCAGCAACATCCAAGACAATATCATCAGGCTTTGGCTCCAGCACAATCGGCGGAATCATTGATGCTGCTTCCTGAAGGTAGAAATAACCAAGAGAATGCTCGATTAAATTCCCAACATCCCTTCTTTCCTTTTTACCATGCTCAATCCAGAATCCTTCCCTGCACCAAGGAATTTGCTCTAAGCTCCAGTTTTTTTCAATCCGTTCTTTTAATTCCTTTATTGATATTTTTAAAGTGTTGACTCTTATTGAGCGCCTCAGGAAAGACAAGGAGCACTGCTTAAATTCCTCCCAGTCTGTAAGGTTGGAGTAGCGCTCTATGAATCTGGGTTTGAAAACTATTTCATCAGCATTCAAAAATGATTTTTGCATTAGGAAAAGGAAAATAGCGCTTTATTAAAGGTTTTTGCAGAGTTAGCTTATCATATTTGGGGGTGGTGCTGCTGAACGCAATCCATCATATGCCCTCTTGCCAAGGGATTGAACCAGCGACCCAATTCCACCCATACTAAAAGTTGGTGCATGCCCGTTTTTATAAGAATAGGGTAACCACCAGGCTGGCATTCTGCATCTTGCAAGAAAAGCGTCTGCTTCATTCACTCCAACATTAATTAGTTGCAATATCGTTTCTTGAGGCACCTTAATCGTATAGGGGGGAATGTTCAGATCTGGTGCTATAAGGTAGACTTGTCCATTATCCTTAGCCAACTCCCGTGTGCTTTTGCCGGTAGTCCATTTGGAATGAAGCTGCACAAATTCAGTTACAATCGTCTCTTCTCTAACACGCTGATTGACAAAATATCCGGCTAAGCCGCTTAAATTAATTTGTGCGGGATCTGCAATCTCCTCTTCCTTATGGTGCCCGTACAAAAGGGCAAGAACATGCCCTTTTGCGCCTTGAAGAAGATCTTTTCTCAATGGGAAATATCCAGATCCCATAGCATCCATAATTATGTAAACTTTTCCGTCCCTTTCCAAAATTTTTGGCGGGAAGTATTGAGGTATGCGAATAGCCCCGCTTATGGCTTCATCCAAATACATGTCAGGAAATTCTTCATTAAGCACAGCACTGCCCCTTCCGAATATATGTGCAATAATCTGCGCTTTTGGAATATCGCTCAGCTTTGGCCTTTTGCCTGTAGCCTTTTGAAGCAAATCCTGCAGTTTTTCATCAAGCCGTTGAGTATCATAAATTCCTCTGTTCACAACAACAGTTCCAGATTGGGTTTTGATTGGAAGGGCGTCTGTTGACATGTAAGTATAAGCAACAAATTCCGCACGCCTTTTGCTTTCTTCTCTCAACCTGTTTATAACTAATCTTTCTCCCCTTGGCAGCCGCCTTAGGTCTATCAAATCCGGTATGGAAAGGACAAATTTGTGAAGCATGTCCTTATCTTCTACTATTTCTTCCAGTCCCATAAAAGTAGATCCTGATGCAAGAATGTATCCACTAATAGGTATGCCTGCCTCCCTTATGCGTTTTACTATGCCATATCCAACCATGGTTTTTATTGAGCCAGCACCTCCAACAATGGTTACGGGCTCAAAAGAAGGCAGTTTTTTCGCACTTTTAACGTATCTAAACGCCTCTCTGGGTGCTATATGTTTTACTAGTCCGTTGTGTGGGGTATCGACAAGAAATAATTGGCTATTAACTGGTGCAGAGTCATGCCCGTTAGAACCTGTTCCTGTTAATACTTCTGTTTCTAGTTTTCCCATGACTAAAACTCTCTTCTCAAACTCTAAACATTTTTCTGAAAGAACTTCCTAATAAACTTTTCTTTTTTGGCTTATAGAACATATAATGTATATAGCCGGTGTAAACCTTTTCTTTCACAGCTTTTTTACCATATAAGCCCCTTCCAGCCCATAGCCAAGCTTCCTGAAATACTCCCTTGCGCCGATGCCAGAAATAACTATCATTTTATTTTTTCCATTCTGCTTTGCAATTTCCTCAGCTTTTGCCAGCAGGCTTTTTCCGATTCCCCTGTGCTGGAAGCTGTCATCAGGTTTCTTTCCTATCTGCGCTGCCGCAGAAAATACATGCAGTTCCCTTATCAAAGCAGAATTTTGAGTTATCTCTGGCCTTAAAAATTGTGAAGGAAATCTCATTCTGCAGAACCCAAACAAGACATCATTTTCCAGATCCTCTGCCGCAATGAAAATTTCCCTGCCTTTTGATGCTTCATATTCTGTAATTGTAGTTTGAATATTTTTAAAATCAATTTTTTTATTGTTTTTAACGTGAAATCCAGCTTCCCTGCACCTTATGCATCTGCATTTGATGTTTTTTTCCTTGCATATCTTCTCAACGTACTGCCTTAAATTTGTCCTGTCAACACCGGATGCTGTTGCAAAAGTTGGAATGTCCCTCTGGACTCTCATTATCCTGCACCATTTTGGCACAAATTGCTTTGCCTCTGCGATTATCTCAGCTGCCTTTTTTGTTGTTAATGGAGTAAAGCTCCCATTTTTCCATTCATCATACAGCTTAGTGCCTTCCATCACCATGCAAGGGTATATCTTAAGCATATCCGGCTTGTAGCTAGGATTTTCAAAAAGCTGCTTTAAGCCACTTAAATCCATTTCCTTTGTTGTCAACGGCAATCCAGGCATGTAATGCGCGTTTATTTTGAAACCCAAGTCCTTCAGAGTTCTTATTGACTCGATATTGTCAGAAACTGTATTGCCGCGATTAGTTGCTGCAAGAACATTGTCATAAACTGACTGTATTCCAATCTCAACTCTTGTGCATCCAAGCTCAAGCATCAAGTTTCCATGATAAAACTTTCCAAAATCACTTTTTGTCTCTATTGTAAGGCCAACGCATCTTATAAATGCAGTTTCATTTTCTTTTTGGATTTGCTTCAACGTTATATTTGCATTGTCTTCGTTTTTTAATTTGTTTTGCAGGTTTTGGATTGTTAATATGTTGTGATTTTCAATAATGTTTAGCGATGTATTTTGTTCCAAAACAGTTATTTCATTTATTTGATTTTTTTGCATCTGTCCTAACGCATTATTACTAAAATTATTTTCAAAAAATAATTCATTTACCATATTTTTAACTTCAAAATCATTCAAATCCGAATTCTTTATATGCAATAATTTCTGCTGGATTTTTTTTGTCCTTTTGTCGTCTTCCGTTAATATTCTCGGCAGCTCAAAGAATTTCTTGAATTTTAAAATGTCCAAAGTTCCATTTTCATCAAAAAATAATTTTGAGAAATCATTCA
>JACPMU010000098.1 GCA_016185865.1 Candidatus Woesearchaeota archaeon
ATTCGGAAGGTACTTCTGCACGGAATGCATACAGGGCGATGCGCCGGGAATATTTGTATTAAAAAGGCTGAATAAAAGCGATGATGATGTTGTCAATCAATTGGTTGATGTCATGCTTAATTTTGCGAACCTTTCAAAAGAAGACAGGATTGCAAACAAGCTTCAGGCAAGAAAAATCGCATCGATGGCTGACTGGAAAATCTTTGTGAACAATTACATTGAAGCCCATAACATGGCTGTTGGGAAAGCATACAAATAAGGGGTGTTGAATGGAAGTAGTCCATAGCTTGGGGGCATTGAGCTTAAACAGGAATATAGATGAGAATGCTGGCTTTCTGCTGACAAACAAAAAAGGAAGCTACTGCAGCTTTTATAATGCGCCTTCCTCAAGGTATCAAGGCCTGTTCTATTTTGACCAAAAAACAATGAATATGTACAAGCTCATTGAAAACATTGAGATTGCTGGAAACAGCCGTGTTTCAAGGCTGAAAAACGGGTTTTATTTTATTGAAAGAAAAAAAGACGAGATTATTGAGTTATTCACAATGCCAAAGGGGCTTAATTCCCTGATTTATGAGGTAAGCAATCAAAGCGAAATAAGCCTGTTTTTGGACTGCAAGCTGTCAGCTGACAACAGGGAATGGGGCAGATATTATGAAATTTCTGAAGAGAAAGGCTGCATAATTGTGAAATTTACAAAGAAAACAGACAAAAGAGAGGATTCAACAGAAGGTGTGGAAGAATTTATTTTGTACATGGCAATTAAGAGTGATAAAAATACATACACTAAAATTGGCAGATGGGTTGAAAGGCATTACCCATATGATGAAGGGAGAAATTCGCCTCCGTTCAGAAGGTATGCCTATGATGCCTTGAGGATTAGCGGCAGCAGGTTTGTATTTTCCATGTCAAAAAGCAGGAACGACGCTATAAAGGAATGCGGGCATGTTTTTAACAATCTCCACGAAATAAAACACAATGAAAAAGAGGATTTTTTAAACCTGCTGAAAAATGAGCCAATCAAAAAAATAATAAAAAATGAAAAAATAAGCAAGGAAATAAAAATTGCCTATATCAGTGCCTTTAATTCTCTGAATAATTTAATTGTTGACTCTAACGCCAATTACGGGCTTTTTGCAGGATTTCCGTGGTTCTTCCAGTTCTGGGCAAGGGACACTTTGATTTCGTTAAAGGCATTGTCTGGAATTAATGGGGAATTTTCTAAAAAAATTTTGCTTGAATATTTGAATAAAATAGAAAATGGCGGCAGACTGTTAAATCTGGCTGGGCAGCAGAATTCAAAAAATCTTGGCAGCTCAGATGCACATGGATGGCTGTTTTTGAGATGCAGAGAAGTGATTGAAAAAATAAACAGGAAGAAGGAAATTATAAACTCAATAAAAAAGTCAATGAAAATAATCTGGAACAGCAAAAACCAAAGAGTTAAAGATTATCTCAAAAAATGCAGTTTGACTGTGCGCAAAAAGGAAAACGAATACCACAAAACATTGTATGAGATAGAAAGCGCCCTTGAAAAATCAATGAACGGGCTGCTGAAGCTCCATACAAAAGCCGGCTTCGAGGTTAATGAAAAACTGGAAACATGGATGGACACAGATTTTGGAAATGATGACAGAAAAGGCGTAAGAATTGAAATCCAGGCTTTGAGGCTGAACATGTACAGGCTGATGTTTGAGCTTACCCAGAACCAGAAATACAAAGTGTTTGAAAACATCCTGAAAATGAAGGTTAAAGACAAATTCTGGAACGGAAAAATCCTTGCTGACGGACTGAATGATTTTACAATCAGACCGAATGTTTTCATCGCAGCTTACGCATATCCTGACTTATTAACCCAAAAAGAATGGGAAACCTGCTTTGAAAATACATTGAAGAGCCTGTGGCTTGACTGGGGAGGATTGTCTACAATAGACAAAAACAATCCTTTGTTTACAAATGAAAGCACCGGTGAATACATAAAAAGCTATCACAGGGGCGATTCTTGGTTCTGGATAAATAATTTGGCGGCATTGACATTATTTAAAATTAACAAAAATAAATTCAATAAAAATATAAAAAAAATTATCGATGCAAGCACTGAAGAAATCCTTTGGAAAGGCTGCATTGGCCGCCATTCGGAATTAAGCTCTGCAAAGCAGCTTGAAAGCAGGGGCTGCTTTAATCAAGCATGGAGCAATGCAATGTTTATTGAATTAATAGATGGGGTTTATTCTTGATTTGCGAAGCAAATCCTTGCTGGCTTTTTGGTCAAGCTTTTTAACTTGATTAAAAAGATTGGAGTCAATTCGATGTTTATGGAAATGATTGACGAGATTTTTAATTGAATTCTCTTGAAGAGGGAAAATCAGGTTTTAAGGATTATCTTGCCTTGCAATACTCCAGCTAAATTTATTATTTTAGCATCTCTTGCAACACTAGTGGACTTCTTATATAAAGCAAAAGGCCATGTTGCACACTTCGCCCTGGATTTTTGCCATTTTCAATTAGATAGGCTGTCAATAATTTAACTTCTTTCGATCCTGGGCCCTCTTCATGTTTTTTATGAAATGCTTCAATTTCATCCGATGACAGCGGAATGCCTCTTTGGGCCGCATAAGCTTCAGTGGCCAGTATCGACACAGACATTGCCGCAATCTTTTCTAATCTTGTGTATTCAACCATCAGCCCTGAAACAACTTGTTGAGTTACTTGTCTGCTTTGTTTTATGCTCCTATTCAGGTTTTCTATAGTATACTTTCCAAAACCCCTCTGCAGCGCAATATAAATAACCGAATAAATAAATTCTAATGGCCTGCACGTAGAGGCTAAAAAAGCATAATTTGGGGCTGATTCGGAAATTGCGAATTGGTTATCCCCTAAATTAGTCGTTGCCTTATTCACCATAAAGTCTAAGGGGCTATCTAGGCTAGAGTTGACTTTGACTGGTTTTTTCCCACCTCCTTGCACTAAGTGCTGTGCACGAAGACTCCGCTTTAATCCTGCTATTAAGTATGCTATTGGCTTCCCTAAGCCTGAAAATTCTACTTCGGATATGTTTCTTGGCATAACATAAACAGGAGGATGCACGGGAAAATAATCTTTTGCAAGAAAGTCAAAAAGAAAGCCTGCAACGTCCTGAGCAACGCGTTTGAGCCCTTCAACATATAATCCACCTGCTTCAGGCTCAAATCTACCCCAATCTGTTACATTTACTTTAAGCAGTTTTCTAGATTTTCCTTCAGATCTTGGGTCTTTTTCAATTGATCTTTCTATTTCAGCTAAAGTTTCCATGCTCGTAAAAGGAATGTGGCCAAGTTCATATTCTCCAAGCTTCACCTCAGGCAATCCCCCTACATTGATTGGGATTTTCCTTGTTAACATTTCTTTAATGACTTTGCCTTCAAGTTTTGCCATTTTAACAATTGGTATTTATCAGCCTTTCAATCCAGCCACAAACAAAGATTGGCTCCAAGCCAACGGGCAGTTTTCATTGTGTTCGTTGCCATCAGCGTAATATAACTCAGGCAGCTCGCCTTTCTCATTCATTGCTTCAATTGTTTTTCTCATATAAAAAGCGTACTTATCCGGCTTCTTCATCTGCCTGTGTATTATTGCAAGCCAAGGCAGTCCCTTTGTCCACATTGCTTCTCCATTTCTGGAGCAGTATTTGTCTCCAATATACCTTATAACTCCCTTTTCTTTGACTAGTTTTGCTTCAACATTTTTTAAAATTAAATTTCTTTGCTTTTTTGTGGCAATATTGTAGGGATAAATCAATGAAAGCAGAGCCATGTCAACCTCTTTTGTTTCAGATTCTTTTGGCAGCAATTTGTTTAATGCATCTTGCCCTTTTCTGATTAAATCTTGCGGAACATCCACAATCTTGCCTATCTTCTTTAATCCGGCGACGCAAGCGC
>JACPMU010000104.1 GCA_016185865.1 Candidatus Woesearchaeota archaeon
AAGCTGATTAAAACCAGCGGAGGCATTGTGGTAAGAGTGCCTTCCGACATAGTAAAGGTCCTCAACCTCACAGACAAGGATTACGTTGAAATTGACTTGAACAAGATTGATGTTAAATCATTAAGCAAGAAGTCAAAATGAAAATGAAAGCAAAAAATCCCGTTGTTTTTTAAAAATATTAAAGTAAATGCGCTGTGTAAGATAGAAAAAAATAACAAAAAACATAAAATTCACATTAAAAAACAAAATCACTAAAATCAATATTGAAAAAATCGTGGAATGCGAGTGAGATGAGGAATGCGAAAGCTCGCTTTCGCTCGCTTATCTACCCGAACTCGCTCGCAACTGACTAAAAAATATCAAGAAAATGACCAAAAAAAGAGGCAGATTAAGGCTATTGCATAATTCAAAATCACAGGCAGCCATATTCCTAATAATAACAGCAATTGTCATACTCAGCGGAGTGCTTTACTTCTTTTACCAGAGGCAGGCTGTTGAGCAGGAAGTTGAAATCATACAGCCGGAGATTGCGCCGATAAAGCTGTATGTCGACAACTGCATAAAGAGCGTTGCGGAAAACGGATTGGAAACAATAGGGTTAAGCGGAGGCTACATAGGCATTCCGCAGAATATAGAAAATAATCCAAATGCATACCTGACAGCTTTTCCCGGAGCAGGATTCAAATTGCCTTACTGGTGGCATGACGGATTGGAGGCAGTTCCGTCAGAAGCATTCATAAACCAGCAGCTGACAAATCATATCCAAACGGAATTAAGCAGCTGCATCAGCAATTTTGAGCAGTTTTCAGGAAAATTTGAGGTAAATGAGCTAAAGGAGCCAATTGTTGATGTGCAGTTTAACGATAATGATGTTTCTGTTGCCTTGAAATACCCGCTGGAAATAATCTCAAAGCAAGGTGATTTCAGGGCAGTGCTTGAAAATTTCAAATACACAATTCCAATAAGGTTCAAGAAGGTTTACGAGCTTGCAAAATTAATAATGGAAAGGGAAAACAAGGATTATTTCATTGAGAAAAAAACCATTGACCTTTATTCCATGGACACTGACATTCCGACAACAGATGTTGAGGCAACATGCAATGCAAAAACATGGCAGCTGAGCAGTATAAGGGATAAATTGAAAACTTTATTGAGAGTTAACCTGCCTTACATAAGGATAAAAGGGACTGACTACAATCCAAACTCTTATGTGCCAAACCCAAAGGGCAGAAGCATTTATTCCCAAACTTATTTCCAGCAGCATTACATCTGGGACATAGACGCTGATGCAGCCAAAAAATACAATAACATGAAAGTTGCCTTTGCTTATGACAACTGGCCTCTTAGCATTTATGCAAGGCCGTCGCAAAACGGAATCCTGCGCTCAAACTCACAAAAAGGAACTGACATGCTTTCATTCTTTTGCATGCACATATGGCACTTCACATACGACATTAGCTACCCTGTCCAGGTTTCTGTGTTTGACCAGGAAACCGACAGGAACAAAGCATATCGGTTCAATTTTGCTTTTGAAGCTGCAATAGACCACAACCAGCCAAGCAGGGTCAATAAAGGCACCACTTTGTTTGATACAGAAGATACGTTAACATCAGATGACTATTGCAATGCTGTGCAGAATGAAATAACAATATTCACTGTAAACAATGCAACAGGGGATGACATAAGGGATGTTAATCTGACTTTTGTCTGCGGAAGGTTTTATTGCGATATCGGGGCAACAAACTGGCTGAGCTTTGGGGCAGCATCAGGATTGGCAAAAAGACTTCCATACTGTGTCAATGGAATAATAAAAGGCAGCAAGCAGGGATTTGAAGAGGCAAAATCATTTATTCAAACCGATGTTGATGGAAGATCATATGTTTTGGGACTAAACCCAGTCAGGGAATTCAAAAACTACAGAGTTGTTAAGCATTTGCTTTCAAACCCGAGCATTGCCAGCGAGCTTGGATCAAATGAAAAGGCTTCCATTGCAATAAAAGGAAAAGACACAAATTTTGACAGCTTTGCTGTTTACCCCAAAGAATCTGATTTTCCGCTTAGGATTCCTGACAGTAGGGATGCAGCATACGAAGTCACCATTTATATTGCTGATGGCGAAAACATTATTGGAGGCTACATAGGAGACTGGAAAGTAAGCAAAGGCTCATTAAGCAATGCTGATGAGATTGTGTTCCATGCTGTAGAGCAGGGAGCTGCATCCGATGACGAAAGGCTTTTGTTTGTATCAGGGTTAAGCTCTTACTCAAAAAATGTCCCGGCTCCTGAACTGAGGTGAAAAAAACGCAATAACGATTGAACATTAAATAAAATTAAATAAAAAATAAAAATTAAAAAATGAAACCAAGAATTAATGATTTAATCACAGTGTTCCTGCTTCAATTAGTCTTAACTCTTCCGTTCTATACGGCAAATGTTTATGGATTGACTATTTCAAATGTAAGGGTCACAAAGGTAAGCTCAAATTCCGCAACAGTTGAATGGGCCACTGATGAAATCTCAAACGGAAGGGTGCGGTACGGCCAGACAACTGCGCTTGGATTCACCCAAAGGCATGACAACTTCATCGGCAACCATACAATAACTGTTTTCAACGGCATAAATTCAGATACTCCGTACTTTTTTGCAGTTGAATCAACTGACTTGAACGGCAACACTGCAGTTGACAACAGGGCAAACAGCTTTTACACATTCAAAACAACAGACATAACACCCCCTCCCCAGGTAAATGGATTGAATTTAGTTTCAACAACGCCAAATTCAATATTTCTGTCGTGGAGCAATGTCAGCATTGCTGATTTCAACCATTATGTGATTTATAGAAACAGGGTTGCAGTTGCAAATTCAGTGACAAACAGCTTTAATGACACAAATTTACAGGCTAATACAAATTTTAATTATAAAATTTCAGCTGTTGACAATTCCGGCAATGAAGGCCCGCAGTCAGACACATTAATTGTTTCGGCATCTGCGGTTGATTCAACAGTTCCTGTGATAAGCAATTTAGAGGCTTTGCCATTGACAGATGCGGCAGCAAGAGTAACCTGGATTACAAATGAAAACTCGTCAACAATAGTTTTGTACGGGATTAATAAAACAGACAAAACAAAAATCTCTGACGCTTTGGTTACTAACCACAGCATTGTCATAGACAGCCTTGTCAAGGGCGCAAAACATATGATAGTTGCAAAATCATGCGACTCCTCA
>JACPMU010000099.1 GCA_016185865.1 Candidatus Woesearchaeota archaeon
GAATACCAACCTTCACAACAAGGCCGGATACTGTATACAGCGTGACGTTCATCGTGATAGCTCCTGAGCATCCGCTTGTTTTGGATTTAGTCAAAGGCACAAAACATGAAAAAGAGGCATTAGAAACAATAAAAAAAATCAAGCAGCAGACAAGGGAGGAAAGGACAACTGCCGAAGGCAAGGACAAGATAGGGTGCTTCTTGGGCAAGCATGCCGTTAATCCTGTCAATGGCGGGGAAGTTCCGATCTATCTTGCTAATTTCGTTTTGATGGACTACGGAACCGGGATTGTAATGGCTGACGCTCACGATCAAAGAGATTTTGAGTTTGCAAAAAAATACAAAATTCCCTTAAAGTTTGTAATTTCTTCGGATGGAAATCCAATTGATGCAGGCAGGGCGGAAGCCGCATACACAGAAGACGGAATACTTTTCAATTCAGGAAAATTCTCGGGAATGAAAAACAGGGAAGCCATCGAGCCTATTTCTGAGTGGATGGAAAAGGAAAAAATCGGCAAAAGAAGTGTGAATTACAAGATAAGGGACTGGCTTATATCTCGTCAAAGGTACTGGGGCACTCCTATTCCTATAATCTACTGCGAAAAATGCGGAATTACACAGGTTCCTTATGATGAGCTGCCTGTCAAGCTGCCAAAGCCTGAAAAGTGCAGGTTCACAGGACAAGGAAATCCACTGGAAACGTGCAAGGAGTTTGTAGAGGCAAAATGCCCGAAGTGCAGCGGAAAGGCAAAAAGGGAAACAGATACAATGGACACTTTTGTTGACAGCTCATGGTATTTTTTGAGATATTGCAGCCCTAAATTTGAGAAAGGGCCTTTTGACAAGGAGATTGCAGAATACTGGATGCCTGTTGACCAGTACATTGGGGGCATAGAGCATGCAATACTGCACCTGCTTTACGCAAGGTTCTTTACAAAGGCATTAAGGGACCTTGGATTGGCGACAGTTGACGAGCCTTTTGCAAGGCTTTTAACACAGGGAATGGTCATAAAGGACGGCGCAAAAATGTCAAAGTCCCTTGGAAATGTAGTTGATCCTGCGGAAATAAGCGGAAAATACGGGTCTGACACAGCAAGATTATTTATTTTGTTTGCCGCGCTGCCCGAAAAGGAATTGGACTGGAATGATAAAGGCGTTAATGGCTCATTCAAATTCCTGAACAAGGTTTATAATTTAGTAAATGACAATGCAGGCAATATTTCCTTGAATCATTATGACGAGCATAAACTAAATGACAAGGACAGATATGTCCTGAGCAAGATGCACCTGACAATAAGGAATGTAACAGAGCATATTGAGAAATTCGAGTTCTCGCTTGCAATCGGAAAGATAATGGAATACTTTGATGTCCTGCAGAAGTATAAAGACAAAAGTAAAGAGGTTTTTGGCGAAGCAGTCAGGAATTTAACATTGATGATGCTGCCTTTCACCCCTCATTTAAGCGAGGAGCTCTGGCACATGGCAAAATGCGAGGGATTTGCCTCGCTGCAGAGATGGCCCAGCTTTGACGAGAACAAGATTGACAAAAGGGCAGAGGCAGTTGCATTGCTTGCTGAAAATACAAGAAGGGACATTATTGAAATTTTGAAACTAACAAAAATGGAAAATCCAGGGAAAATAACACTTTTTGTAGCTGACAAATGGAAGTATGACTTTATGGAAAGCCTGTCAAATGAGATGAAAAAAACCAGAAATTCCGGTGAAATAATTAAGTCATTGATGGCAACCGGCCTTAAAATTTACAGCAACGAGATTGCAAAGCTTGTCCCAAAATTATTAAATGACGAAACCAGAATCCCCAAGACTGTTTTAAGCCAGGAAATAGAATTTCATGCCCTGAATGATGCTTCTGAAAGCTATGAAAACGAGTTCAAATGCAAAATAGCTGTAGTTGCTGCCGAAAAATCATCCGAAATCAAGGCAAAGCAGTCGCTGCCTGGAAAAGCGGCTATCCTGGTTGAATAGATTATTTTCTTTTTGCTGATTTTTCATACTCTTTTACCAGTTCCCCGGATTTAAAATTAAACAAGCTCATTAATTTGTCCCAAACTGTTTTAGTGTGCCTTATTTTTATCTTTCCTAACTTTTCCATCCAAAACTCCTCTCTTACCTCAACAAAATGGGAGGCTATAACTGACAGTCCGTATAGTGCAATTGCAACACCTGCAAATGCATAAACTATTGTGAATATTTTGCCAAAATCCGTTTTTGGCGTTATATCGCCGTAGCCGACTGTTGTCATTGTTGCTGCAGAAAGGTAAAGCGCGTCTATGTAGCGCAATTTTTCTATATAATGATAAAAAGTTGCGCCTCCAAATAAAAACAGCAATATAACTATCACAATGTAGATTATTCTTCTGTGGAATCTCTTGTGCTCTTCCTCTTCCATTTGGATTATTTTACTTTTGGGAATTTGCCGGATCATTTGATGTTTTATTCTTTGATTTTATCCTATTTCTTAACAGCAATTTATATTTTTTGCTGAATTTGTCAAAAGTCCTCTCGTGCCTTTTTGTGACAGAATGTATCAAATGCGATGCCCTAAACGCATAAATTAAAAATATGATCGTTAAAAAGCCAACTGCAATGTGATAAACCAAGCTAATTTGGAAGAATAATAATACCCCGGGCAATAATACCAAAACTACGAATAAAAACAAAAGGAACATTATATTTCTGAATATTCTCTTCTCATTGGCAATCTCACTCGGGTATATTCTAACAAAGAAGCCCAGAATATCCTTTATCAGATGCGAAGTGTTTCTTATAATATTTAAAGCGGGAAAAAATAGTGCTAAAAATACGAAAATAGTAGTTGCATAAACTATTAAGTTGCTCCTGAGGAAGGTTTGTGCATAAGACTGAAAAAAGTGCCAGAAAAAGAAACTTGCTGCCAGTATGAAAAATACTGCAATGATGTTGTTGATGATTTTTTTCCATTCAAGCGTTATTCTCCTTGTTTTGGTTTTGTCAACTAACATCCCCCAGGATACGCTATTTAGGTATTTTGAAGCAAGCCTTGTGTTTTCTTTAACTCTTGTTGGAATAATTCTTGTTGTCAAATTATAGATTTTTTCAGAATAATTTATCAAGGCGGACATTGAAATCGAAGATAATATTATGATTGCAGAAGTCAAGCTCACTAAATCTATGCCCAGGCCTACATCGGCCGATTCTCTTGCAATGAGCAAAGAAAATTCGCCGACAGAGAGCATGGCTATGCCGCTGAAAACAGCCTGCTTTCCGCTGAAATTAGTAAAAAGGTAGCTGCCAAAGCCAACCGAAAAAAATTTTGACAATATATTGACTAAAAAAAGCAGCAGCACGATGCTTAAGTTGCCTAAGATAATGTTGAAGTTTACTAAGGTTCCTATTGAAAAAAAGAACAAAGATGTGAATGTTAGTATGAAAGGGTGGATTGCCCGCTGGAACATTGATGAATTTGGAAGAGACGCTACGATATTTCCAGCAAGAAATGCACCAACCGATGGGGACAAATCAAGCAAAGATGCTAGGTAGCTCATGCCACCGCACAAGCCGAGGGACATGAAAGTTATTGTGTCTTCTGTACTATATTTAACAAGCCACTTTAGTGCAGGTTTCAGCAGTCTTTGCAAGACAAGATATGCAGATACCATTAGTGTCAGCGATACCATAAGTCCGGTAAAAAGATTCAACGGGCTTAAATCAAGACTTGTGTTCAAACTGGAGAAAAAAGCCAATGCAAAGACACCAAATATATCTTCTAGAATTAAAATTGCAACAAGCAACGGTAGCTCCTCCCTTTTCAAAAGCCATTTTTGATCAAGAATTTTGATTACAATGACTGTACTGGTTATTGAAATTATTACTCCAATATACAATGATACAAGAAGACTAAGGCCAAGCAACAAAGCTGAGTAATACGACACAAGGAATACAAAGCCGAGCTTAAAGGATGCTATGAAAACAACGCGCAAGCCCAAGTTTAGTAGTTTCTGCAGGCTAAATTCTATGCCTACTGTAAAAAGCAATAAAACTGCTCCTATTTCAATTGAAATATTAATCAGAGACGCGTCTTTTATAAATCCCAATGTATTTGGACCTACAATCGCGCCTACAATTATCAACCCCAATACAGAAGGCTGCTTGAACCTTACTGCAAGCACTCCTCCTAAGATTGAGAATAAGATTATTAATCCCAATTCTACACTAAATGCCATTGTTATATTTAAACATAGATACTATATAAATTATTTGCAAGCTATAAACAAAAACAATATAAACAAGAAGCCTTGGATTTTTGCCTTCTAAGATGAAATACAATATTGCGGTTTTTCCGGGAGACGGCGTAGGACCAGAGTTAATTAATGAGGGAATCAAGATAGTTGAGAAAGCAGCTGAGCTTGACAAGTTTGAGGTCGAATGGAGCAGCTATCCCCATGGGGCAGAGCATTACCTTGAGACAAAAGAAGAATTAAATGAGAAAATACTAAAAGATATTAAAAATTCATGCAATGCAATCTATTGCGGCACTTTTGACATTGCAAACGGGCAGAAAATTTCCAGCCTTATAAGAGAATATTTTAACCAATTTATCAGCTTAAGGCCGATAAAACTGCTGCCAGGAGTTGAAAGCCCGCTGGCAGGCAAGACCCATGATGAGATAGATTTAGTTATTATAAGAGAAAATTCTGAGGACTTTTATGTCAAAGCCGGCGGAAGGGCTAAAAACGGCAAAAACAGGCATCAGCTGGAAATTGAGAATGGCGCATTAAAGGCAAAATTCGGGCTTAGCATAGAAACAAAAGGAAATGAGATTGCTTACCAAATGGGAATTATAAGCAGAAAAGGATGCGAGAAAGCTGCAAAGTACGCTTTTGAATATGCAAAAAGAAAAAACAAAAGCAAAATTATTTCTGTTGACAAGGCAAGCATAATGGATTGCTACAGCCTGTGGCGCGAGTGCTTTGAGAAAATTGGAAAAGAGCAGAATAGCATAGAATACGGATTTGAGCTCATTGACGCAGCTGTAATCAATTTGATAAGGCAGCCGGAAAAATACCAGGTCATTGCAGCTCCGAATATGTTCGGTGACATTTTGGGCGACTTGGGCACCGCAATACAAGGGGGGTTGCTGTTTGCCGCAGGCGGAAACATAAATCCTGAGGGGATTTCAATGTTCGAGCCGGTGCACGGGAGCGCTGCAAAGCTGAAAGGCCAGGGCATTGTAAACCCGATTGCAACAATATGGGCAGGAGCCTTGATGCTGGATGCAATCGGGCAGCATAAATCGCATGATTTAATAATAAAGGCAATAGAATCTGTTCTTAAAGACGGAAGGACAAAGACCCAGGATTTAGACGGGAACAACACAACATCAGAAATGGGAGATGCAATTGCTGACAAGCTGATAGAGATTCATGACTGAAATTGGCATATTAAAAATAACTTAACTAAAAATGAAACTGCCGCGCCCGGATTACTACCAAGGAATACTGCAGCTTAGAGACGTTACTGAGGAAATTATCAGTTTTGTCCGCAACCAGGTTAAAAAAAGAGAAGATGTTGCTATAACTAAAACAGTGAGGCTTGGCAATGGAGTAGATTTATACATAACTTCGCAGAAATTTATAACGATGCTGGGCAAGAAGCTCAAGGAGAGCTTCGGCGGCGAATTAAAAATAAGCTCAAAGCTCCATACAAGAAGGAAAGGAAAGAACCTCTACAGGGTGAATGCGCTTTTCAGGCTGTCAAAATACAAAAAAGGCGATGTTGTTGAGGTAAGAGGGGATAAAGTAAGGCTTATAAGAATCGGCAAGAAGATATTTGCAAGGAATTTGAAGACAGGAAGCAAAGTAACAATAAGAAAAAGCGACCTAAATTAGCCCTGGCATAAGCTTTATAAGTTAAGTTAGAATACTTTGCTGCGTGAAAAATGCAATTAATGGTACCATAGTAAAGGGTCTTGGCGAAGGGGCTTATTTCATGTCGATGAAGCATTACCAAAAAGAGATGCAAAAAAAGCTCGGCTTTAAAGCCTATCCCGGAACATTAAATTTAAAGGTCAACAAAAAACAAATTGATTTATTAAAAAAACTATTGCCGATTAAAATTAATGGCTTCAAGCAAAAAAATAAGGCATATGGCGGGGCAGACTGCTACAAGTCCAAAATCAATAATGTGAATGGGTCAATTATTGTCCCGCATTTAACGAAGCATAAAGATGTTATTGAATTCATTGCTCCTGTTCATTTGAAGTCAGAGCTGAAGCTTAAAGACGGAGATAAAATAAAGGTTGAATTAATATGAAAATTGGAATAGCAGACACGACATTTGCAAGAGTTGACATGGCAAAGTTTGCAATAGAAACAATCAAGAAAAACTCTGATGCAAAAATAGCAAGATATACTGTGCCCGGGTTCAAGGACCTTGCTGTTGCATGCAAAAAGCTGGTTGAAGAAGACAAATGCGATATTGTAGTTGCCTTTGGCATGGCAGGCAAAATGCCTATTGACAGGCAGTGCGCGCATGAGGCATCGCTTGGGCTGCAGCAGGCGCAATTAATGGCAAATACGCATATTCTTGAAGTTTTTGTCCACATGGACGAGGCAAAAACAGAAAAGGAAATATACAGCATTGCAAAAAACAGGGCGGAAAGGCACGCATTGAATGCGCTGGCGCTGCTCAAAGGCAAAACAGAATTGACAAAATATGCAGGCATGGGCAGAAGGCAGGGAAAAAATGATGACGGGCCAATTAAAATAAAATGACAGAAAAATTAGGCATGGTTGTTTCATTGTTTAATTATGAAATAACAGGGGAGATGAGCAAAAGGGCCATTGAAAGGGCAAAAGAGACAGGGGCAAAAATAATCAAGATAGTGGATGTGCCGGGCTCTTTTGAAATACCGTTTGCAGTCAAGGAACTGCTTGAAATCAAGGAAATTGAAGGGGTTGTCACAATCGGCACAATCATCAAGGGCGGAACAGACCATGACACTGTTGTTGCGCACGCTGTTGCCAGAAAGCTTCTTGATTTGTCATGCGAGTACAGCAAGCCAGTTTCGCTTGGAATTTCAGGCCCTAACATTACATGGCAGCAGAGCGAGAAAAGGATTGAGGAATACGCAATAAGGGCTGTTGATTCAGTTGTGAAGATGCTGAGAAAGGGATAATTTAGAAAATTTATTATACATCTTATATAAGGAATATCACATGTTAAGCAATATTGTGTTGGTTATAATCATACTAATATCTGGTTTTATTGCATTCATCTCAAATATGGGAGTGTATTACTTACTCTTAAAACAACCATCTTTGCTTTTTAATTTTGTATATGCGGTTTTTATTATTTCACCAATAGTATTGTTAACATCGTTTGTATTCTTAGTGCATAAATTGATTAAGGAAAGAAAAAGCTTTTCAGTTTGGTTTTTAGGGAATGTATTGTTTGATATAGGAGTTTTATTAATGACATTTTTTGCTGGTATTTTACAAGGGGGTGGTGAGAGATTTGGCTTGATTATTTTTACATTACCATATATTATTTTAGTAAATGTAATAAGCTTAATTGATTTTTTACTTGTTAAAAGAAAATTAGCAACACCATCTAAAAATTAGTGAAAAACTTCTCCAAAGGCACATTGGCTTTCTTTATTCTTTTTGTTTTATTAATAAGCTTCTTTGTTTTTTCCTGCTCCATCAGGGTATTCAAAAATAATTTTCTTGTTTTCTTGTTCAAAACATTGTTTTCAAGCATTTCAGCCATCTCTGGCGCTTTCAGTCCCGAGCTTTTCAGAATTGCACCAAGCCTTTCGACATTTGTCTTTCTGAACTCCTTGACAATCCCTTCATTGCCGAGTATTTTTGAAAGGAACTCTTTTCTTGAAGCTGATGTGAAAGAGCTGTTTGTGAGGATTTTGGCCATCTTTGCAGGCTCGCTCAAAAGCAAAAATTTCATAAGCTGCAATGTCCTTATTATGTCGTTTTTGTAGTATTGCGTGTCAAGCTGCTCAAAAACATCGTAAAGAATGTCCTCAAACTCAATGACCTCAACTCCCTTTTCGTTGAATGTTTTTATTATATCAATTTTTCTTGATTTTGGCATCGCCCCTATTACCATTATTTTTTTAATATTGTTTTTTTGGATTGAGAACTGCCTGATGCTGCTGCTTATTGCCCCTGAAACTGCCTTGTCCTCAAACTTCTCATCAACAATTTTTGCTGTTGATTTTCCAAGGTTTGCAGCCTCTGATATGTTGTTGGTTATAGAGCAGCTTACCTGAATGTGGAAAACATCATTGACAACATTTTTGTCAAACTTCAAAGCTAGAATTCCGGCATCCCTGTTTCCGCTGGCCCTGATATTATTAATGGTAAAAAGCCCCTTTTTGTTGTACCAGTAGTTGACTATCTCTTTTTCAGCGCTCATAACCATCCCCTTTCCTGCTGA
>JACPMU010000100.1 GCA_016185865.1 Candidatus Woesearchaeota archaeon
CAATTGCCTGTATTCCTGAGCCTGTGCCAACATCAAGCACCTTGCCTTTAGCGTATTCTCTAACATAGCGCTCAAGCATTGTGCTGTCTTCCCTTGGCTCATAGACTGATTTGCAGGATACCATATGGACTCGCCGAGACATGCGATGCGTTAGCATTGCTCGCTTTCCGCAATTTGCACTCGGAGTTTCTTCCCTGCGAAGGAAGCGTCATAGCTGTTAGACCACGAGCCCGGGAACAAGATTTGATAAACATTTAAATAAGTTATCAATACTATAAGTATCATGAGTGTAATACAAGACAGAAGACGCAACACATTGGAAGACTTATTTTATTGGATAGGTGATTTAAGGGAAGTTGCCAATAAGCCCGGAAGAAGCCAGTTGCTTGCTTTGCTTGACACGATTGCTGATGAGGTTTACAAGGCAGCTGAAAGAATTAAAACATCAGGTGGTATAAGAGACTATGCTGCACTAAACTTGGTGACAGTTGTTGCAAATGCGCTTGCTACTCCAAACAGGCCAAAAATATATGACGATGATGTCCTGTTTTATCTTTATTATGCTTTGCAGGACGCATCACTCGGAAAATTAAGGCCAATTGCTTTATTTAGTGCAATAAATAATTTGGAAAGACAAGGCATTAAAGCGCATTATTCAGGCTGCGAGTGCCCGGTATACCTGTTGAAGATTCCTTAGTTTATATTTATTACCCGCTTCTCCTGTAAGTGCCCATCAACTGCACTTGTGCAACAATATGCCCCTGCATTGTACTTTCTATGTCTTTCTTATTTGAGCCTTCAGGCAGATTAAGCATGGTATCCAATGCATATAATTTAAAAAAATACCTGTGTGTTCCGCTTGGAGGGCAAGGTCCTCCATATCCAGTCCTGCCCCAGCTGTTTTTTCCGGCTGTTCCTTTCGGCTCTGTGCATTTTGGTATTGATGTTGTTGATGGTGGGATGTTGAAAACTATCCAATGGTCCCATGTGCCGACAGGGGCATCAGGGTCATCGCTTATCAAAACAAGGCTTTTTGCGTTTGGAGAGACATCGCTTATTATTAATTCTGGCGACAAGTCATTTCCGTCGCAGGTGTACTCTGATGGGATTGACCCATTATGGTGAAATGCAGGGCTTGTTAGTTTCATATTGAATTTTCCAAGATTTTAAAGTTTATAAGGTTTTTTATTATTTTATTAAGATATTTTTGACTTTCTATACTCAAGGTACAATGCAATATACGAAGGAGTAAATGCCAAAACCCAACCAAGGCCATAGAATACAGATGAGAGAGCCGCTCCGAAAAAATAATAACCTACTGCTGCACCTGCTGGTCCTGTTGGAGAAACTGCAAGAATAGATTGAATACTCGCAAGCTTTGGGTAAGGTTTAACCTTTTCAAGAAGTTTTCTTGTGTGAGGGTTCTTGTTTATTATTTGATTCATTTTAGCCCAAGATTCTTTGATATCTTGGATAAGTTTTTCAATTTTTCTCTGGTGTGGGTTTTTTTCTATTTTTTTTATAATTTCTAATTCATCATTATGGCGGGCTTCCAATAGTTCAAACTCTTTGGTTTCAGAAATATTCCCTATAACATCGCCATTAACGACCACATTTCTTATCTTAACAACATAACCATGTTGCAATTGAATAAGTTGTTTTATATTATTAAAATTTTCCAGTATATAATAAATCTGCCTTCTGAGTTCTCCAAATACAAGCCTAAGCAATTGAAGTATAGGAATGGAATAGCCTTTATGGGTAAATGGCAACCACATTTGTATTCTCGTTTTTAATCCTTGTGAATCATTTGTCATATCTTCCACTTCATCCAATATTTTTTTTGCATTATCTAGTCCTTTTTCACAATAGGTTAAGACTCTTTCTTCTCTTTTGTATATTTGCTCCAATAGATTCAGATTAGTTAGAATTTTTCCATAATTATCTAAATTGTGCAAAACTAAAAGTATGGCTTCTCTTCTCTCCTCGAGTTTTTTCTTTATTCTTAAAACTTGAATTGATTTTAACTGAATATCATAGAACTTGTTGTAGTACCCACCAGTATCCATAAAACCAACAATTAAAATCAAAAGTTAAAAACTTTTCGTTATTAACTAAAAATAAGAAAGTCAAGATTGTGTACACCTACAGCCATCAGAATTAAAATTCAATTCAAGGATTTATAAGCTTTTTGCAATTTCCTCAGCGGCTTTCTTCATGTTCTTTGCGTCATAAATCGCCCTTCCGACAATTGCATGCCATGAATCAAGCTTTTCTGCCAAGTCGCTTATCTTTCCTCCCTGGGCTATTAATCCGGGAGAATAAAAGACAGGATTTTTTATTTTATTCTGTATTAAACCAGCATATTCCATTGCCCTTACAAACCTGTTGCCCGGTATGACAAAATCTTTAACCCCCATTGAAGCTGCAATCTCGTACATTCTTTTTGGCGCATTGTCATCGATAAAGCCTCCTGCTTCCTTCAGGTAAGCCTGGTGCGTCATTTCGCCTCCAATTATTAAATTCATTTTAGCTTTTTGCGCTGCCTTAATCCAT
Source organism: Candidatus Woesearchaeota archaeon (assembly GCA_016185865.1). Taxonomy (GTDB): domain Archaea; phylum Nanobdellota; class Nanobdellia; order Woesearchaeales; family GW2011-AR4. The sequence goes on from JACPMU010000100.1 coordinate 2,557, forward strand.
GCAACTTCTGTCTCAGGGCCAGCCTGCGGGAACAAGATGACTGCATCAGCCAATTTGCATGCCTTCATGAATTTGCTTCCCATTTCAGGAATGTCAGTCCCTGCCTTTTGATGGTCATAAATTATCGGCAATTTTGTGAATTTCCTTATTGTTTTCACAGCTGCTTTCATCCCAAACGGGATTACAATCTCAAAACCAATCTTATAGGCGCCAATGCCTTTAACAGAACAGGTTGATTTCACTAATTTGCTTAATTTCTCAAGGCTGTCAACATCGCACGCTACTATTATTGATTTTTTTAGTTTGATTATTGTCATTTTTATCAACGATTTGGTTTATTTTATTTTTAATTTTTATTTTATTGATTTTTTAAATTTTTGTTATTGGATTTTTCATTATTGAATTTTTATTTAAGCTGTTGGCTTCAAATTATCAAACAGCAACCCACCCTTCAGGGTGCTTCTTCCAGTCCATTATATGGGTTAGCTGCTCTTTTGAAATGTATTTCTGCTTTAATGCAGTCTTTACAAAGCTTGTGAAGTCCGTTAATGTAATTAATTTGACATTTGCGCTTTCAAAATTTTGTTTTGATTTCTCAAGCTCATAGGTGAATATGGAAATGCAGCATTCCACATTGCCTTCTTTTTCCCTTACGGCATTTATTGTGCTGATGGAGCTGCTTCCTGTGCTTACCAGGTCCTCAACAACAATATAGGTTTTGTTTTCCTCTATTTTGCCCTCAACAAGGTTTTCTTTGCCATGGTCTTTTGTTTCACTCCTGACATAAACCATCGGCTTTTTTAATTTCTGGCTGAGCCATGCTGCCCATGGAATGCCTGCTGTTGCAGTTGCTGCAAAGCCGTCAAGCTTAATTTTGTTTTTCTTAATTAGCTTTATCAAAGAATTGACGATGAATTCCCTTTCTCTTGGATAGCTCATCAGGATCCTGTTGTCCGTGTAGATAGGCGACAAAATTCCCGATGCCCACCGAAAAGGAGGCTTAGTGCGCAGCATTACTGCATTGAGTTTCAGCAGTATTTCTGAAATTTTATCTCGCATATTGGACCTCTTTTGCTTTCACGTCAAAAATTTCGCCATCATCGTAAACCAAATTCCCGTTTATGATTGTCATTACAGGCCATCCTTTTAATATTTTGCCTTCAAAAGGTGACCATTTGCATTTTGTCAGCAAATCATCATTCCTCACAGCCTGCCTTTTCTCCAAGTCAGCAATTACCAAGTCAGCATCATAGCCTTCTTTCAAAAAACCCTTGTTTTTAATCCTGAATATTTTTGCAGGATTTTCGCAACAAAGTTTCTGGATTGCCGATAAATCCAATTTTTTGTTGTTAAAGGCATCAAGCAGCAAAGGAAGCATTGTCTCAACTCCAGGCACTCCAAATGGATAATTGGCTTTTTCCTTTTCCTCTTTCAGATGAGGGGCATGGTCTGAAGCAATCGTGTCAACATTCCCATTTGCAATTCCCTCCCACAATGCCTTTTGATCACGCTCTGTTTTCAATCCTGGCTTCATTTCTGCAAAAGCCCCAAGCGATTGCAAATCCTTGCTGTCCATAAACAGGTGATGGGGGGTTACTTCAACAGATATTTGTTTTTTTATTTTATTGGATTTTGCATACTGCAGCTCTTTTTCAGAGCTTACGTGCGCAAAATGCACATGGTTTCTGATTTTATTTTTGATTAAAATCTCAACTGCATCCCTGACAAAATCATCTTCTGCATGCACTATTGTTGTTCTTGAAGCCTTGAAAATGTCACTTATTGCCTCAAAATCCCTTATTATCAGGTCGCCTGTTGTGTAGCTCATATACAATTTTACAGCAGCAATGTTTTTTGCTTTCTTAATGTCTGAAATGTTTTCAGTTGTGGAGCCAAAGTTAAACCCGTAATTGACAATGCTTTTTGCCGCAAGCCTTCTCTTTTCTTCAAGCGCATCAAGTGTTGTTGTTGGTGGAATTGTGTTGGGCATGTCAAGTATTGTTGTGATGCCGCCTTTTGCAGCAGCCATTGAGCCGCTAAGAAAATCCTCCTTATGCGTCATTCCAGGCTCTCTGAAATGAACATGCGCATCTATCAGTCCAGGCAGCACAAAATTGCTTTTTGCATCAATTACTTTTTCAGCTTTTGGCTCCTTGTTGGTTATCTTTGCAATTTTGCCGTTTTTTATCAGAATGTTTTTGGCAAATAGCTTTCCTTTTATCAGCAGCCTGCAGTTTTTGATTAAAGTAGACATTTTAATGCACCGAATGGTATTCTTTTATCGTTACTTTTCTCCCGCTCTTCAGCCTTGCAAAGCTTCCAAACTCATGCATTTTCCTTAATTGCTGCGAGTTAAATATCGGGCCGTCAACACAGCATATTTTGTCGTTTATCATGCACTTGCCGCATATCCCAAAGCCGCATGCCATGTACCTTTCCAAAGAGGCTTCACATTGGATTTTATGCTTATTGCATATTTCAAATACTTTTTTCATCATGATTTCAGGGCCGCAGGTGTAGACAATTTTTATTTTATTTTTGTTATTTTTTAATGATTCCCTTAAAACATCGGTTGTAAACCCTTTTTTTCCAAAAGAGCCGTCATCTGTCGTTACAGTCATATTCCTGCTTTTGTACCTTTTTAGGTAAATCAAATGCTGCCTGCTTCTTGCGCCGTAAATTACCAGCGGATTTTTTAATTTGTCAATCAATGTGGAAAGTGAAGATAAGCCCACTCCCCCGGCTACAACACATGCGTTATTTTTTATTGAGAAAGAATTTCCATAAGGCCCCCTGATGCCAATTTTGCTGTTTTTTTTCAATTTATCAATCTCATTCGTGAATTTTCCGATTGACTGCGAAGTGAAGGCAAACTCTTTCTTGCTTTGGTAAGAGACAGCCATCGGCTTTTCATCAACATCAGGCAGCCATACCATGACAAACTGCCCGGGCTTGCAGTCCATATGATGATTGAAGAAGAAAGACTTTTGGCCTTTGCCTTCCTGTACAACTTTGCTGATTTCCATCATTTTGGGGATGTCTGTTCTGCAGGTTTCGTGGTGTGTCATTTTATTTATGAGCGCATCCCCTTATTTCATTTAAATTTTTGATTTTGTTTTTCTTCATCCACATTTCCATTTCATCACAGACTTTTTTGAAAATTCCAATTCCCCTGTAATAAATTCCAGTTCCAATGCCAACAGCTGCTGCTCCTGCCATTATTATTTCAATTGCATCTTTGCCATAAGTTACCCCGCCGGTTCCTATTATTGGTATTTTTACAGTTTCATAGATTTCGTAAACACACCTTACTGCAATCGGCTTGAGCGCAGGGCCTGAAACTCCGCCTGTCTTGTTTGCCAATACCGGCTTTTTGGCATCAATATCTATAACCATTCCAGTAGCTGTGTTGATTGCAGTTATCGCATCAGCACCTGCCCTTTCAGCAGCATGGGCTATTTCCTTTATGTCATAAACATTTGGGCTCAGCTTAATGCTTACAGGAATTTTGCCAGAGTTTTTCTTCACAGCTTTTGTAACTTCAGCAGTCAATCCGGCATCTGCGTAATACGGCTTTCCGTAATCAAGATGGGGGCATGAAATATCAACTTCAATCATTGCAGGCTTCAAAGAAGCCATTTTTTTGGCAACATTGTCAAATTGCTCAATCCTGTAGCCGTAAATGCTGCCTATCACAGGCACGCTTAGATTGTCAAGCCTTTGGAAATCCTTCAATGCAGAATCAATTCCCTGGCCCGGCAGGCCAACTGCATTTAGAAAAACTCCATCGTAAGCGAACATTGTTGGATTTGAATTTCCCTGCCTTTCTTCATGACACAAGGATTTTAGAGTTACAGCTCCAGCTCCTGCCTTGCCAATCCTGCCGATTCTTTCCTTTGTAACGCCAAGAATTCCGGAAGCAAGAATTGTGGGGTTTTTTAGATTTAGATTGCACAGCTTTGTTTGCAGCATCTTATTATATTATCTTAATATCATCTTTTCCCATGCTCCTTTCGCAATAGTGGCACTTGATTTTCAATGGGTCTTTTTTTGCAACATAAAATTTAGTTGCAACCTGCTCGTTGTTTGTTATGCACACTGGATTTGAGCACTTAACAACATTGTCAATAATCTCTGGAGTTTTTACCTTTATTTTTTCCTTTACATAATAATTTTTTATTATGTTGACAGTTGCGTCAGGGGCTACAATTGCTATTTTATTTACCTCGTCTTGTGTCAGGCTTTTTCCGCCTACCTTTACAATTCCTTTTTTCCCTATGCTTTTGCTCTGGAGATTTGTGGCTATTGAAACAATTCCCTTCTGGTTTTCCAAGTCAAGGATTTCAGCGACCTTGAAGGTTGCATCTGTAGGAATGTGGTCTATTACAGTTCCCTCGTCTATGGCGCCTATCTTAAGCTCTCTTTTGGCTTCTTCTTTTGGAGCGCTTTGAGTAACTTTTTTAGCCCTTACTTTTTCCTTTCTTTTCCTGTGTGCCTTATTTTTTGCTTTTTTCTTTGCCATTTTACCTTATTTTTCCCAAAACCAGAGCCAGCAATGCCTTTCTTACCGGAATTCCGTTTGCAGCCTGGCCAAAGTATGCTGCGTGCTCTGTACTATCGACACTTTTGTCTATTTCATCAATCCTTGGCAATGGGTGCATTATTTTCAGCTCTTTTTTCACATTCTTCAAAAAGTCATTGTCAATCCTGTAGATGCCCTTGAATTTTTCATACTCCAACGGGTCAGGAAACCTTTCCTTCTGTATTCTTGTCACATAAAGCACGTCGAGCTCCTTGCTGAACCTTGACAAATCCGATGTTTTGAAGTACTTGATTTTTTTCTGGAACAATTCGTCAAGGTAGCTTTCAGGCATCTGCAGGTCATCAGGAGCTATGAAATAGAATGTTGGGTTGAAATTTGCCAATGCGATTACAAGCGAATGGACTGTTCTTCCGTATTTTAAGTCGCCGACAAAGCCTATGTGCAGGCTTTCAAGCCTGTTTTTTGTTTTTTGTATTGTGTACAGGTCAAGAATTGTCTGGGTTGGGTGCTGGTTGCTTCCATCTCCACCATTTATGACAGGTATTAAGGCTGCTTCTGCAGCAAGCCTTGCGCTTCCTTCCAGAGGATGCCTTATCACAATGACATCAGCGTACTGCTCTGTCATCTTTATTGTGTCCCATAAGCTCTCTCCTTTTTGTATTGAAGTTGTGTTTGCATTTGAAAACCCTATGACTTCCCCATTGAGCTGCTCCATTGCTGAGATGAAACTTAAGCGAGTCCTTGTTGAGGGCTCGAAGAACAGCGCAGCAAGGATTTTTCCCTTGAGCAAGTTGCTTTTTGGCTTGGTTTCAACTTGCTTGACAACTTTGAGAATGTGCAAAAGCTCTTCCTTTGAGAAATCGTTTATTGAGATGATATCCCTGTTTTTAAAGTCCATATCAAAAAATTCAGGCACAGTTTATAGTATATAAAACTTATGATTTTAGTATACAAAAATGGTCAAAAAGCCGGTTTTTAGAAAAAAGCATGCCCTATAGGTAGTGAAAAAGAATGGGTTTTTGTATATAAATATTATGGTTTTCAGGCCTCTGCAGCGCATCTCTCGCAAAGCAACGAGCCCTTGACTTTTTTCACATCCTCAACATAAGCGCCGCAGCCCTGGCAGATTGCCTCCCTTTCAATTATCCTGTCTACAGGCTTTCTTTTCTCTTCCCTTAATTCAAACTTTTCAACCAGAAGCTCGAACAAGCTTGGCTCTATCTTAAGAACATCCTTTAATGTCAGCAATCCAACCATCTTGCCCTTGTCAACAACAGGCAAATGCCTTATGTTTGAATCTCGCATTTTTATCAGCGCTTCATAAATGTCATCATTCGGGCTGATTGTAATAAGCTTCTTTTCCATGAAATCCTTGACATTTTTTGTCAATGGGTTTGTGCCTCTTGCAAGCACTTTTCTTACAATGTCCTGCTCTGTTATAAGCCCCTTTGACTGGTGGTTGTCTTTGACAACCAATGCGCCTACATGATTTTTGGCCATTGCCTTTGCGCACTGCTCTAAAGATGCATCTGAAGAAACAGAGATTGGTTTTGTGGTCATGCAGTCATAAACCTTGTAGCCTGTTTTCATGAAAAAAGGAATAGTTTTTGATATATATTAATGTTTCTAATTGGTTGTGTTTTTGAAAATATACTTCAGAATTCTTCAATAATTCATCAAAATCTCGACGTCTTTTCCGAAGACTCTTTTCAAGTCTTCAAAAATCGGCTCCTTGATTGATGTTTTCTGCGGGGTTTCTATTTTTGCAAGCGCCTTCTCAAGCTCTTCAAAAGAGCTTTTTTCAATTACAGCCAAGCTTCCGTCAGAATTAATTTTGGCTTTGCTTATTTCTTTTTCTTCGTTATCTATGTCATGAATAATGTATGCTTCATTTCCAAGCAAAATGACCTCTCCAAACTTATTTCCGTGCTTCACCCTTATCTTCAGCCTCTCAATGTCCCTTCCCCTTTTTCTCTGCATGTGCTCCACAAGGAATTTTATCAATGCTCCAGCGTCCTGATGGACTTTTTCTATCTCAACTTTTGACAACTTTTTCTCATCATAGTCTTTTTTTGCCTTCATCAGCTCCTGTATTGTCCTCAAAAACTTTGACGGCATCTTGCCTTCCGAAACAAGCTTGTCCTCAACAAAATTCAGTATCTCATTGTCTTTTACTTTTTCAATTCCTTCAAGCTTTAAGACATCCCTTATGACAGTTGTTATAGTGTCATAAATGTTGAGCATTTCTTTTTCTTCCCTTATCTTCTCAATCTGGGTGAACAGCCTTTTGATTCTTTTGAGATACTTGTCGCCATCATTCATCAATTCGTCAATATCCTTTCCGCTTAATTCCTTTTTCTCGCCGTGCTCAATGGCTTTTCTTGTTTCAACAACGTTTTCAAGGATTTTGATGAACTTGTCCTCAAGCAGCTTTTCCTTGCGCACGAATATCTCCCTCATCAATGAGCCTGTTTCTTTTGGGGATGGAGGGGCAACGCCGTAAAGCATTAAAGCTGCCTGGCTTGGAGTCAATAATGCATAGTAAATGTCTTCCATTCCTATTTCATTCAATTTTAGCTGCACTCTTCTAATGACTTGCTCGCCTGAGCCCATAAAAATGTCTATCGCTTCGGGGCTTGGCTTTATCTTGCCCATCTTCAATAGTTGCTTCCATGGCATGAAAA